>CAYVFQ010000040.1:0-6574 GCA_964451045.1 uncultured archaeon | reverse complement strand
AAATTGTACTCATCATAGAATGAACGGACAAAGGCGAGCTTTGTCAATTCAATGTCAGAGTGGTGCATACATGTCATCAACAGCACTTCAGCTTGATGACGTTCGCTTACTAGGGATTCCGGCTTCACGAAGGCGAGTTACAGCCTTCGATCCGAACTGAGTATGCTTTTAGGGGGTTCGCTTTTCCTTTCGGAGTCGCATCCCATTGTGGCATACATTGTGCACCGCGTGTAGCCCAGGACATTCAGGGCATACAGACCTACCGTCGCCCACTCCTTCCTCTGGTTTATCACCAGCGGTCTCTTATGAGTGCCCTATGTTCGAAAACACAGGTTGCAACATAAGACGTGGGTCTCGCTCGTTAACCGACTTAACGGCACGCTTCACAGTACGAGCTGACGATGGCCATGCACCACCTCTCGGCTTGTCAGGTAAGCCCTTCAGACTGACCATCAACCTGCCGTCGGCCCTGGTGAGATTTCCGGCGTTGAATCCAATTGAACCGCAGTGCCCACCCCTTGTGTGCTCCCCCGCCAATTCCCTTAAGTTTCATTCTTGCGAACGTACTCCCCAGGTGGCCCATTTAACACCTACGCTCCGGCACTGCAAGCTCCCAAGAAGCTTGCGACACCAAATGGGCATCGTTTACGGCGTGGACTAACGGGGTATCTAATCCCGGTCGCTCCCCACGCTTTCGTCCCTCACCGTCAGACCCGTTCCAGGTGGGCGCCTTCGCCACAGGTGGTCCCTATAGGATTACAGGATTTAACCCCTACCCTATAGGTACCCCCACCCTCTCCCGGTCTCAAGTCCAGCAGTATTCCCAGCACGCCTTCCAGTTTGCTGGAAGATTTCCCCAGGAACTTACTGAACCGGCTACGGGCGCTTTAGACCCAATAATAGCGGCCATCACTTGAGCCTCAGGTATTACCGCGGCGGCTGGCACCTGTATTACCCAGCTCTTATTCGTCTACCTATTTTGAGTAAACAAAAGCTACAGCAGTGCTGTAGCACTTCAGGTTCCCCTATCGCACGCTAATGCATTGTAAAGGTTTCGCGCTTGCTGCACACCGTAGTGCCTGGATTCATGTCTCAGAATCCATCTCCGGGCTCCTACTCCCATAGCCCGTACCCGTTATAGGTTTGTTGGTTCATTACACCAACAACTGCCTGATGGGCCACAGACCCATCCTTGAACGCCGTAGCTTTGGGTATCAGTGCATTCCAGCCTCCGATACCTATGGGGTATTAGCGTCAGTTTCCCGACATTATCTCCCATTCAAGGGTAGGTTATCTGCGTATTACTGAGCAGTATGCCGAGGGCTTAACCCCTCGCGGCTCGCATAGCTTAGTCGAACCCGAATAGCAATGACCTCTGGCAGGATCAACCAGAATTGGCGGAGATTTACCTTTAGGTTTCACCATCGAAAGGCCAGAATAACCAAAATCCAGCCGTTTCGCTTAAAACCTACCCGGAACGCTACTCCGGATTTTAAGCTCTGTAACGTGAACTAAAAGAAGTATGTCATCTTTCGCCACAGCCGTCATCACCCAGCTTTGGTACGGTCCTGAAGGACCACATCTTACTTCAACGCCGTTCACGTGCAAGGAATATTATACGCTTGGTTCTATTTAAAGGTTTAGTTGGTTGTAAAAGGCCCGAACCGGGATTTGAACCCGGCTCAAGGGATCCACAGTCCCCTACTCTAACCAAGCTAAGCTATTCGGGCCATTGTATGATAATTATCAACTTAAAGAAGAATAAATAAGTTTTTGCTTTTTACTTGAAATGCTTTCCAATTCTCTTCATTGTCATTTCAGGCGTTTCACCGGGCACCCTTGTGTTTGATGTCACTTCCATGAAACCATTCTCGTTAGGAAACCTAGGAACGACGTGTATGTGCAGATGGTCCTCGCTCGCACCCGCTCCCTTTCCCATGTTCATACCAATATTGATTCCAGAAACATAGCTATATTCCTTTTTGATAGCGCTGATAAGTTTGGGCATGACAAATTTGAATATCTCATCGATCTCTTCGCTGTTCAAATCAGACATTTCACCAACGTGCCTGTGAGGTACTACCATAACATGTCCCATGATTGCATAAGGATATTTGTTAACGACAATGAACGATTTGTCGAAATTCGCAACAACAAGTACGTTCGTGTTTGGTATGTCAATGATTTTCGGGAAGGTTGCTTTTTTGAATCCTTCGCTTTCTAGTGCTTGGCAGAAAATGCATTTATGGGATTTTTTTGAATTTACTTTTTCAAGCCTATTTTCGGTGTGCTCTATCCTTTGATTAGAAGAAACATAGTTGTCGAAGTATTTTTCTCCCATAATGTCCACGGTTCCAAAATGCTGGTGGAGGGATTTGAACCCTCGACCTCCGCGAATCACCTTTTGTATGTCATCCAGCCGAAGCTGTCAACGCTCATAAAAGTTTATGAGCACGGCGTTATAGCCAGACTAAACTACACCAGCGCAAATTTACTTACGTTTCAATGCTTAATAAAATATTACTAAACTTAAATAAATTAAAACTAAAGAGAATTAAAAAAAGGAGGATGAGGTTGATGAAGTTTGTGATTTTCGGCGCACCAGGCGCAGGCAAGGGTACTTATTCAAGGCGTCTGCAGGATCAGTTGGGCATAGCTGCAATTTCCACAGGAGATATTTTCCGCGAAGCCGTAAAGAAGGAAAACGAACTTGGAAAAAAGGTCAAAGAATATTTAGATGCAGGAGAACTTGTTCCCGATGAGATTGTCACGGAAGTCTTAAGGCAGCGCCTAAAGCAACCAGATGCGCAGAAAGGGTTCATACTTGACGGCTATCCGCGAACGTTAAAACAGGCAAATGATCTGGAGAGTATAACGGAATTGGATGCGGTGATAAACCTTGTCGTCCCGGAGCGTGTGGTCATAGCAAGGCTTTCTTCAAGGCGGCAATGCAAATCATGCGGCGCAATATTCAATGTCAGATTCTTGAAACCGAAAGTCGAAGGTGTATGCGACAAGTGCCAGGGAGAATTGTTCCAAAGAGATGATGACAAGCCGGAAGTTATTAAAGAGCGCTTAAAGGTATACGAAGAGAAGACACAACCTCTACTTGATTATTTCAGGAAGAAAGGCGTTAAGATGATCGATATCGAATGTAATGAAGTAGACATCCCGCCAGAAATAATGGTCGCAAAAATAATGGATGCGTTGAAAGAAAATAAGCTTGTCTGATTGAAATCACCTAATATTTTTAAATAGAAGATTCCTTACAGATAGTAATATGAAAAACCGAATTGTCGGAATTCTTGTTATCGGAATTGCTATACTGGTAGGATTTATAACCTATTCATTCAATATGGCACTTAGAGATATAGTCAACTCGGCATGTACGCATGGCCAAGCGTGCCCTATGTGGGGGACAATACATTTCCAAACGAGAGTAAGCATAGGAATAATGATGTTTATTACTCTGATAGGTATATACCTGATATTTTTTAGCAAGGAGGAGAAAATAACTACTAGAATCAAAATGATCCATACTCAGGTCGAGCCGAAAAAGATAACAAAGGAGAATTACAAAAAGATCCTGAGCATTCTTAGCAATGACGAAAAGAAAATATTCGAAAAAATTATAGAATCTAAGGGAACTATGCTTCAGTCAGACTTGGTCAGCAAAACAAAATTTAACAAGGTTAAAGTCACAAGGCTTCTTGACAAGCTAGAAGGGAGAAACCTCATAGAAAGAAAGAGACGTGGAATGAGCAATATCGTTATTCTCAAACATTGAAAATTGCTAAATTTTCACATGAAACTAGTTTCATGTGAAATATATAAAGCGTTTCATACTATCAATCCACATGAAAGGACACGCAACTAGAAAAAGAAGAAAGGTTATTGAAGCCAATAGAGCGCTGGCTATTGCTACCGGGATCTTCATGACAATATCGGTTCTGCTAGCAATGCAGTTAGTTCAGCCAACAACAGCCCATACTAACGATTACGTGAATGATGGTTACTGCCATAATCATATGGCAAGCTATCAGAATATGATGGCAGGGTTGTCCATTGAGGAAATGGATGTGGACAATGACGGAATATGCGATCTTTGCGGAATGCCTGTAGATCATTGCGAGGAGATGGTGGAGATTGAAGGATTCGACCATATGGGCTGTCACGGTGACTAGATAGGAGATTTTATGGGCGAGAGAACAACTGAGATAAAGATTGGCAAATCTTTAATCACCGAGACGTTAGTTTTAGTTGTAGCAGCCTTGCTTTTATATAACCAGTTTACGATATTCCATATTTATTCAACCTTGGGTTTTACAGGATTGTTTATAGGAGCAGATTCAAGAATGAAGTTGGAATCATCCTATGGAAAAGATATTTCAAGAGTGGATTTGTCTGGAATCAAAGGTACAGGCTATGCGATAGCTGCATTGTTCCCAGTTGAAAGCATACATACTACACAGGACGCGATCGATATGATAGTTCCTACAGGGACTCCTGATTACGGTCCAGCATTAGGCGTTTCATTCGATGATCCTGTTGGAAGCCTTTCAGTCTTGGCTAGGTTGAATAGACAGCTTACCCTTACAGGAACAAACCATGAAAGATATTTGAGTCTTGTAAAGAAGCCTTTGGGAATTTCATGTGAGTTCTGCTGCGGTGTTGGTACAATTGCTGTCGACAGTGATGGTAATTCTGTGTGTGGTTGCCAGCACAATCCAGCATTGCTTGCATTGACGAAATGGCTGATACAGAATACAGATTACAGTGATGCGGAAGTCGTCAGGGAAGTATTGAGATGGAAAGCTCTCTTCTTCCCCAAGAACATGGTTGAACTGTCTGTGGCTGTTGCCGGAGGAGACACTTCATCCTTGGATGAATTACCCGGTATGATAGGAGGTTGTTAAATGGATAGGGAAAAGTTATTGACGGTATCATTAATACTGTTCCTCATAGTACTAACAATACAGTCAGTCCAGCTGAATTCACTGAACTATAAGTTGAAGACAGGCTCTTTTAATATAAATTCTGGAAATAAACTTGCTGGATCAAACCCTTCAGAATCTGATGGAGGAACCCAATTACCCAGTAATCTTCAAGATTTGCCTAGTATGGTAGGAGGGTGCTGATTTCTCATTTCTTTAGTTTAGTTGTTGATTATAGTGGTATTGTTATTATAAAAAAAAGGAATTTATATTAAGACTTACTATAGGAATAACAACCATTCCTTAGTTATTTATAATAATTAATAACAAGAATTTGTACAATAAACGTTTTGTAGAGGGACAAAATGACTGAGAAAAAGTTGAACCTTAAAGTTGTAGGTATGCACTGTGCTAGCTGTGCTGTTAACATAGAAAAAAGTCTGAAAAAGACAAAAGGCATCATCGATGCGAACGTCAATTACGTGTCGGAGAAAGCTCACATCACATACAACCCGGAAATAGCCAGTTTAGATAAGATAAGAAAAATAATCAAAGATGCGGGGTATAATGTATTGGAACCGATGCAAAAAATGGAAGGCGAACATGATTATCATGAGCATCACAGTCACGAAATAAAGGTGCCTAAAAAAGATTGGGAGAAGGAAGCCAGAGAAAAAGAGATACAGAATCTCAAAATCAGGTTCGTTGTGTCATTATTGTTCGGAATACCGCTTCTTTATCTCTCGATGGGAAAAATAGTTGGTCTGACGGTCCCATACGAGAATAACGCTTCATTACAAGCAATGATACAGCTAATCCTAGCAACGCCAGTAATGATAGCCGGGTCAAACCTCTACATATCTGGATTCAAAAGCCTTATACGTCGCATGCCAAACATGGACTCGCTCGTTTTTGTCGGTGGAATGTCTGCATACATTTATAGCATAGCGATCACGTTTGCAATAGTTAGCGGTACTGGAATCTATTCAGTGAACAACCTATATTATGAGACGGCATCATTCATACTTGTGTTCATCCTTCTTGGAAAATACTTGGAAGCTGTGACAAAAGGTAAAACATCCGAAGCTCTGAAAAAGCTAATCGGGTTACAGGCAAAAACGGCTGCGGTCATAAGAGGCGGAGAAGAAATCGAGATTCCGATTGAAAATGTGAAGGTTGGCGACATTGTTGTTGTGAAACCTGGTGAAAAATTGCCGGTTGACGGTATTGTAACTGAGGGTACATCCGCAGTGGATGAAAAAGCTATAAGCGGAGAGAGCATCCCTGTAACAAAGCGGAAAGGCGACAAAGTCATCGGCGCAACGATTAACAAGTCTGGACTGCTAAAGTTCAAGGCAACAGCAGTAGGCAAAGACACTGTGCTGTCCAATATAATAAAGATCGTAGAGGAAGCACAGTCCTCAAAGGCTCCAATTCAACTGTTGGCGGACAAGGTTTCGCTTTATTTCGTCCCTGCGGTGATTATTATATCAATCATTTCGTTTGTATTCTGGTTTCTCATAGTAGGTACGTCATTCATATTCGCGCTTACAATTCTTATTTCCGTGCTTATCATTGCATGTCCGTGCGCTCTTGGGCTTGCAACGCCAACAGCAATAATGATGGGTACGGGGCTTGGC
>CAYVFQ010000039.1:0-6744 GCA_964451045.1 uncultured archaeon | reverse complement strand
GGTACACCATCAGCAAGAGAAAAATGGGAATTTGTAAATGTATCAGTGTCAGTTGCAGACAGCAGTACAGAGCATGAAGCACAATTAAGAGATCAGGCTGGAGGTTATGTTTTTTGGGATAAACTATACAGAACAAATGTAGAAAGCCCAATAAAAAATTACGTTGTGGTAAGTGCTCAAGAGGTTCGATTATATCTAATAAATAATCATCCTACACTTTCCCTGACATTTAAAGGATATATTAACTGGATTACTGTTACACCGTCGTGAAAATGTTAAATATGAGTTGAGATCATGGGATTAACTGAAGAACGAAAATTGCAGCGGGTTATTACAATTCCAGCAACAGCAGACGACGACATGGACGAAGTGATAATAGCTGGATCAATAGCAGCAGGCGCAGCGGGTGCTGATTTGTATACAGTTGCAGCAGATAAAATACTGAGAGTTACTTTCATGAGTTTAACAATTTCTTCTAATACGAATGCAGCAGATTATGGAGCAATAGGACTTAATAAAGGTGGTTCAACGACGTATCCTCTTTACTTAATAGCAAAAATTCTAACAGGAGATGTAACAGCAATGGTTCGGGCAGATGCTCATGCAAATGCAAGTTTTCACTTTCCTCCTAGATTGAATGCAACAGACAAAGTTACGCTTGCAAAAACAACAGCAAATTTGACAGCAATTTATTACATAAGAGGTTATTTGATTGATGCAACTTAATAGAAATAAAATGGTGGTCGTATGCTAAAAGATGAGAAGACAAAAGAGATAAAAGAGAAACATTTTAAAAGCTCTAATGAGGACTTTATAGTAGTAAAAGGTACTAAACTACCTAGACAAAAAGGAGTTGATGACCTATGATATTGAGGGATCAGGTTATGTTGGAACGAGGAGGACTAGGCAGCTTTGCAACGTTGTTGCTCGTTGCAGGTGTTGAACTGGCAGCAGAAGGACAAACCGAATATGGCATTGCATGTATCGGTTTTGGTGTAATACTCACGTTAGCTCGTGAACGTCTGAAAGGAAACAGATGGGAAAAGATGGAGGGATTGAAATGCAAAAAGAAATCAAAGTAGCTGATATTGCACACATGGTGCAGGCAAAATTGACAGTAAAAGTAATCAATTTGCAGGATCTATACGATTTGGCAGCGTTTTTTAACAGGCCAATTTTACATGATCCAGCAGGGCCGACAGAAACAAATGTCGACAGAATGGTGGTAGATCCATCAGGACAGGTTTTGTACATTCATGAAAAACCTGTTGACAAGAAAAAGGAGAGTGTTTAAATGGCAGAAGAAGCATTTGTAGCAGGATTGGAAGTACGGCTAAAGAAAGCACGTGCTGAGATTGCTCGAGGCGAGGAAGCTTTAGAAAAGGCCGAAGCTGCTGGCATCGACGTTGCAGAACAGAGAACAAGACTAGATCAGCAAAGGGATCAGCTTGCAGCCATTGAAACAGTTTACCTAAAAGGGCCAGCAAAGAAGTAACTTTGTGTTTTGAACAGGTGTTTAAATGGGATGGTATGAAGACATCATAAACGGAGTTACGAGCAGTGTCAGAGGAATTGTAGACAGCGGTTTACAACACACTAACAACGTTACAAACTGGGCTAGAGATAACATAAACAGCAGGCTTGCTAATTCTGAATTTTGGATAAAGGACAGCGTAAACTCAGCAAAAAGCAACATAAACAGCACGATATCAAATACGGAATATTGGATTAAAAGAGCAATTACTGATGCTCAGAATAATGTAAAAAGTGCTGTATCAAACACGGAGTATTGGATCAAGAGAAAGGTAGATGATATCAGAAATGATCTGAACAACAAAATCAGCAATTCTGAATACTGGATAAAGAGAAAATCAGACGATATTAGAAATAGCATAAACAACACTGTAAACATTGCACGAAATTCTCTTAACAGTTCAATCAATAATGTATACAACAGGATAGGAAACATTGAGGGAAGTGTAAGGAATGCTGTTTCAAATGCTGTCAGTCCTATATCCAGTTCAATAAACCAACAGGTAAACAATGTAAGATCTGCACTCAGTAGTGCAATAAGCGATATCAGAAATGCAGCAAGCAACGTGAACATAGATCTTTCAGGAGTAATTACAGGCATTAAAAGTGCAGTGAAGAAAGAAACAAGCGGAATCATTACGGGAATAACAGGCACATACGGCGGTTTGGTTACTTCAATAATGGTGGCACTGATCGGATTGCTTACAAAGCTGTCTGCATACATAGGCGATACTGTTAAGCATTCATTGTTTGAAGACACAAAGAAACCTGAAATAACGGATTACTACAATCCTACAATAGGAGGTAGTTAAGTGAAAGTAAAAGCTACAGTCAAGGTTTTTGTAAAAGAGATCTTTGAGGTAGTAATGGTTGTTTTTCTTCGTAGTTTAGCAATAGTGATTAAGCAAATTGCAACAGGCATGAATAAGAAAACAGATGCTATGAAAAAAGAGCCAACAAAGGAGGCATAAAAAGATGGCTGTAAAACCTGAAGCAGAGTATCGCATTCAAGAAGATGAGCTTAATATAGTTGAAGCTGGCGTTGCTTTAGCTGCTTCTGTAGTAAATATTTTCGGCATAGCAGGCATGATTTCTGAAGAATTATATTTGTTACGTCTTAGGCAGGAGATTAAGGGCAAAAAGCAATTAGATCTTGTCAGGCCTGAACAGGCTGTTACTGCATTATGGAGAGATTCCAAACATGTGGGCAATGTTACGGACACTTTATTTAAACAGGGTTTGTCACAAACACAAATAGAAATATTACGAGATGGAATAAGACCAATGCTTACGCCATTTCAACTAAGAGATGCTTATTACCGCAGTGATAAAAAGCTCGCAGATCCAGACAGAGAATTAGCAAAATTAGGTTTTGTACCGTCTGACATACAGACTATTAAAACCATTTTTCCTTACTATCCTCCGCCAACTGATCTAATCCGTTTTGCTGTTCGAGAAGTTTATTCCCCCACTTTAAGATCAGAGTTCGGGTTAGATCAGGAATTTCCATCAGAGTTTAGTAGTGCTGCTGCAAAAATCGGAATGGATACTGACACAGCTAAAAACTACTGGGCTGCTCATTGGATTCTGCCCTCTGTAGGTCAAGGATATGACATGTTACACAGAGGTGAAATAACAAAAGATCAGTTGAAAAGACTGCTAAGAATGCAGGACGTAATGCCGTTTTGGAGAGACAAGCTAATTAATATTGCTTACAGTGTGCCTACAAGAATTGACATCAGAAGACTTAGAAGAGCAGGTGTATACAAGTCCGTAGATGATGTAACAAAAGCTTACATACGTTTGGGATATAATCCTAAAGATGCGCTAGATCTTGCTAAAATGACTGAAAGTGAATACATTACAGAAGAAAGAGATCTAACTAAAAGCGAGGTAATAAATGTATACAAAAGAGATCCTAAAAAGAAACAATGGGCTGTAGATACTTTGTTAGACATGGGTTATACTGAGGAGGATGCTGCTTTACTTTTAAGCGTAGCAATAGCACAAGAAAAAGCTCGTGAACGAGATCTGTCTCAGGGGCAAATAACAAGTGCATACAAAAAAGGCATAATGACAAAAGAAATTGCCAAGAATAAATTAGTGCAACTTGGCTATGATACAGCAGAATCGGATTATCTCTTAAAACTAGCGGAATATCGTGCCCCTGATGACATTAAATTGTTGCCATTTGGTTTAGTAAGAACCTTGTTTAGAGAGGGCTACATGGATGTACAGTATTTCGTAAATTACCTGTACTATCTAGGCTATTCTGAAGAAGATATTAGAATTGTTGGCAATTATGAATGGGATAGAAAAAAGGTGAAGTCATGAACGTAAGACCTGAACTAGAAGGATTAGTTGAAGAAATAAAAAAGCGAAGGGAAAAGAGGGAAGCCTCCCGCCTAAAGGTTACCTCTGAAGAGGAAGAGAGTTAACCACGTTTTTCAGAACGTCAGAACAGGAATACATCTCCCTCTCCCAGATTCGTTTGCGATCACAATTAATATTTAGTTCTTTGACAATTCCTGTAAAATTATTAAAATCAGAAAGAAATCTTATTTTGTTATGCATAAGAGTTTCTCCTAGCTTAATCACACGCTCTTTGTCAAACTTAATTACCTTTCGATCTTTATTACGTTCAAGCACTTCAAACAAATCAAAGTTATTAGTAACTTTGAATCCCCGCATTTTTGTGTACTTATCATCTCCGTTTCTCATAGCATAAATACCGTTTGCCATGTACAAACCTTCTCCTTTAAATGACAAACCCCATGCACCCATTTTATCTGAAGTCCTAATGTTATTTTCCGTTGTATGAATGCTGTCAGTATAACATGCAATAACAGTTTCTTCAGGATCTTTGATTTCTTTAAGCAGATTCAATCTTGCTCGGGAAGTAATCAGAGTTGCATAAATAGGATTGAACATACGGCCTGCTCTGAACTTTTTAACATAAGTGCCAAAAAGATTATTTCCTGCAATATCAAATGTGTCAAGGATTGGATCGGATTTTCTTGCCTTTCTGATATACGGAGTTAGTTGCATGAACTTGCCATAAAATCCGTTCATGATTAATTTGATAACGCTTTTTGCATCATCTTTTTCTTTTGCATATTTCTCTTTCAGGCTGTATAGGTATTGCATTTTCCTGAATGGATAAACCCAGTTTTTAGGATGGAAGAAAATGCCTTTAACAACTTCAATATCACCGAGATCGTTGTCTTTGATGTAATTGTACTCATCCAATGTTATGAAATATTGCCGATCTTTGAAACGGGGAAAAATTACCATGCCATTCTCCCTTAATGCCAACGGTTGTACATAATTAGATTTTAAGCGCAGCTTCACTCTTAAAAAACCGTATACAGCATCTTTAGGAATGGTACGGGAAAAGTTCCATTCTCCGTTATTAATGTCTAGCAAATCATTCATGACATAAGGATAAGAAGAATGGATATCATAATTGTATACATTGGGAAAATAGCCTCGTTTAAAGGTCTCAAACCTTCCGCCATAGTAACAAGCGTATGCATATTTTTGTGCGTACTCATTCCAAAAATGAGGAATAACTGTGTTTTGTGTGAAGTACATATATGAGATCCATGCAGGAGAGATCGGTTTAGTAAAATTAATAGAACATCTATCTGCAAGTTCATAATATCTTTGGCCTAATTTTTGCGTTAACTTGCAGTCTTGTATACAGTATTCCTGTATCTTTTCACGATGTTTGTTAATGAATTTCCAGCTGGAAAATTTAGTCACGTCTATGTCGTCCTTTCTTTCACCAATGTACTTTTTGGCAGCATTGTTAAGAGATCTTTTGTAATACTGCCATAAATCAAAGTATGTTACAACATTCTTAGAATGAGAAATAGAGAACATCTTGCGAGGTATGTATTTGATCCTGTACTTTCCATATTGCAATTTACCGCCGTAATAAATGTCAATTAAGTGCTTTCTATCGAGGTATTTCAGGATTGCATTAAGATCATATTCAAGATTCCAGAAAAAATTTAACGACGTTCGCAGGCTGTAACGGCTTAGAAATTGAAGAACATCATCAATGGATTCAGCCCATTTTGATTTACCTTCGCTGGAAGCTATCAGAAAACACTTGCCTTTGTGGGTTTCAGTGTCAAATCCATGTATAGAATTGACAGGTTTATTTCTTGCAGGCCGAATTGTCCGAGAGGAAATAACAACGTTATCGAGATCTTTCACCTTCATGAGAGCACTCTCTAAGGCGAAAAAAGATCAGTCCAAGCATCTTCCCTCTGAATCCAAGACATGTCCTGAACACGCTCTAGGGTGCTCATAACGACCTTTTGAGCGTCTCTAAAATTATGGATGTCTTGGCCTAGCATGGTTCGGTAAACACGATTATTGTGCATATACAGGCCAATACGGCGCTGTGCTGAGCCTGATGATATGAAACGGCCAGTTTGACGGTCTCTCCATCTGCTTTGCCAGCGTCCCTGTATCAAAACCCGTTCTTTTCTAACGAGGTTTGTGATAGGGATTCTATCAATTCTCTTAAGTCCTGCGCCTACACGCTTCAGTACATTAAATGGCATTTTTTTCTACCCCTTAACACCGATGGCATGCAACGCCTTCGTTGCATCTCCAAAGGCATGATTATGAATTGTGATTAAATGAGCGTGCATCTGTAAGAATAACTGTTTTTTAGTGGCTGCTGAAAAATCCCGATCACAAAAAGGACAATGTTCTGTATGAATTATCAAACGCACCATGAAACACACCTGCTATACCTAAATCCTAGTGAAAGTATTTATTTCTGCTCCTGCTATCTATACGCTAAATCACTCTTTGTCTTATCTGACAACCTTGTAAGATTTGCCTGCAAGCCTTCTCCTAATCCCATAATCTTGCCACACATGAATACAGCAAATATTTTTTCTTGTCTGGCAAGGCTGTTTTTAGTATGAAAATACTCTAAAACAACGGACAATTTCTCAGTATTGCTAAGCTTTTTCTCTACCATTACAACGATTTCCTTAGCACGCTTTTCAGGAATTTTCAAACAATCATGCAGCATCATAACACCACCAAAAGAAAAAAGAAAAGGTATTACTTTCGGAATACCTTTGCATACACTTTGTCTACAACTGAATGCAATGCTTGTGTCATTGTTTGCAGACCAAAGGCCTTTTTCAACCTCTTCAACTTACGATATGTTTTAGCCCATAC
>CAYVFQ010000038.1:0-6994 GCA_964451045.1 uncultured archaeon | reverse complement strand
GCAGAGGCCCATTCTTTGGCTAGGGGCAAAGTAAAACTTTAGTTTTAATTAATGCGACGGCGAATTTCATTAGTCAAATCTACATCCAAATTATGCAAAACTGGAATCTTTTTATGCTTGCTGCCCTGATAGATAATTAGATTTTATGTTTGAGCATTGCGTGTATTGCGATGCAGTGTTTGCAACCAGAGATGAACTTGATCAGCATATGGAAGAAGTACATTGGATGGTTGGAGGAAAATTGCAGCTTTGATTCCGATTGCCTACAAGTTCAGTGACGTTTTCTTTTAGATACAACTATTTACAGAATTATTAAATAAAACCATCGTGACCGAAACGCTTATATAGTAGTTACTTAGCAATAGTAACACAGTGAGAATATGTCGACAGATTTAATCTCAATTTTAGAAGAATATACCACTAGTCAGCCATTGCTTAAAGACAATCCAGAATATGGGCGTATATATAAGTTCAGTGATGACGACAGTGGAGCAGCAATAACTAGTCATGGGTTAGAGCTTCTCAAAAAATATCCGGATATGTTGGTTGAATTTATAATATGTCCGTTGGAAAGATTTGAGAAAGATACGCTTGAAAGTGAGGGGTGGAATGGAATTATATCCAAATGCAGTGTTGAAGAGAAAAGTCTTGCGCTGAAAGAAATGAGGAAAGGCTCAAAGGAGAATGGGATTTCACAATTAACAAAATTGGCGGAATTGGATATTGACATGCAGCAATTTGAGAATCTGTGTGTGCCTACACTGTATATGGCTACCAACAACGCGATTTTGATGCAATATATAAACGGCAAGAACTGGCATGACATACTTGAAGAGGACCCTGAAAGAGGATATTCAGTAAATGGTATGATTGGATATGATGGTTTAATGTATATTATGACTAAATTAGGTAAAGAAAACAAGAACAACGCAGAAAACTTCGTAGTTGATTTTGAATTGGGAAAGGTTTATGTTATAGATCAATAAACATTATGATTTAAACTGACCTTTTCAACAAAGCCCTTTTTTCCGGCTTTGTTTAGAAAGTAATCAAATCATACGACTTTTTAAACAGATTCGCTACTTTTTAAACAAGTGAAGTTATTCTCTCCTATCTAATTCCAATCCACAACCTGAACAAGTCAGTTCATTGAACGTTTTAACCATTTTGCTTCCGCATTTGGGACATAATTCTGTCATGATTTAGAATAAAGTGGAGACATTATTTATAGATTACAGTGGATTGTTCAACATTTTGGCCTTTCGTTTTTTACTGAATTCATTAAACATTTTTTCTTTTTTCTCAAATTCGGTCTTTATTTTTTTGAGTCTCTTATCCACCCAATCCCTGATTTCATTTATTGCTGTAACATAATTTTCTACTTCATCTTTGCCGTATTCGAAACAACGAAAATCTTTGCTATGTATGTCGCAATCAAGTGTCATCCAGGATGACCTGTCTCCAGTTTCGGAAGTCAATATGGCGGTAACTATCCCGCAGTGTCTGCAATATTCCAGCTCCATTATTTCCCCGCACGCCATACTATCATCCGCTATAACAAACTTGGCTCCAGACAAAAACCAATGTAGTTTTTTCCTAGGAGTCTCGAATTCCATGCCTTCAAAATTTTTTATGACAGTATATGGTATTTCAGAATCATCTAGAACGGCAGACACTCTCTTGAAAAAATTCCTTCCATGCGGAGTTTTATATGATCCCAATATGACTGCATACTTTCCAATATGTTCCTTGCGAAAATTATCTAAATCTTCCTCACACGAACTTTTAGTTTCGTCAGAAGCATGGGCTTTCACGATATCACATCATATTATCGATGCTTTAGAGAATTGTTTGAAATAAGGATCGTTATCAACGGCTTCAGTTATTTCAGGAAGGATTTCATTGCATTTATTGAATACCTGTATGCCTTGTGGTGTCATTATCCATTCAGGGGAAGTCTGCGTTACAAGATTGGATGATTCCATTTTTCCCATTACAAAACTGACGACATCTGGAGGATAATCGGTTTTTTCACAAATTTGTTCTTCGGACATTGGAGAATTATCGGGTTCAAATATCAATAGAAATTTGATATGATGAGGCTTCAAGTCGAGTTGTTCGAATCCTTCCATTTCTTCTATGTTTCTAGCGAGAAGACTGGCTTTTACGTTATCAAGTAAAATAGTCATGATAAAATCTCGCTTTTTCCAAATTTAAAGTTTGCAGAAATGCGACGATTTGCAGTTTTACCTATTCCAGTTGCACCACTCGCATGTCTCACTGCACTCTGGTTCGTTTCCCTGTAGAGTCTCAATCGCGTCCAGAAAGAGTCTTTCACCGTCTTCTTTGCTGGTTTCAACTCTGACTATGTCCACGTTGAACATGAACCTGCCGTTTCCCTGAGATTCGGCAGGATGGTAGAACAAAAGATAAGCAAAATCCGCGGTCTTCATTCCATTCTTCTCCAAAAGGAAGCAGTAGAGGTTCATCTGATCCTGGTAGTGCTCGTGCGTGTCCTCCTTCAGCGGGAATCCTCTGGTCTTGAAGTCTATCGGAATGTGTTTCCCGTCATCCGTTACAAGTAGCTCGTCTAGTGCTCCGCGTAATATAGTACCCGTTGACTCGTGTATGAACTCCAATCCCTTGAAGTTGTTCCGCCATACGCTGAGTTTTTCTATGTCATCAAACAGATGACCTCTTATCTTGCCGTCTATCTCTGGAGGCAGATGTCCATTGCCTCTGAAAGTGTCAAAATATTCCTTCAGAACCAAATCCATTCCGCTTGGCAGTGATGGGAATATGCCGTTGGGCCTCTTCACACCCTTGTTGATATCCATCCAGAAGCACCGTTTGCACTCCCTGAACAATGACAACCTCGATGGTGACAATACGATTCCTTCCATAGTTTTCCAACACCTATTCACACTTTTAATATTATCATTTTCAGCTGAAATTTGTCTCTATACCCAATTCATACATTTCGTGGATGAGCACGACTATGTTGTGGCACAATATCTTCAATAACACTTCGTTCCTCTGCGATACCTTTTTCCTGCTTCGAAGGCTGTCCCCGAACTTTGATTTTATCATATGGAATGTCGTTTCAACATTACTACGCTTATGATAATGTTCCATGAACTCCTCCCTGTTCAACATAAAGTAGTGATACATCTTTCTCCACAGCGTAGAGCCTCTCGCCTTGCCAGAGGCGTTGCTTTTGAACGGAATGAACGCAGTCCCGCCGTATGAAGCGACCAGCTCGAAGTTTCCCCTGCTTGAATATGCTTTGTCAGCCGAGACTTCGCTTATCTGGAAGTTCTTCGCCGTCTTGTCCACAAGCGGTTTGAATTGCGGGCAGTCGCCCTTGTTCCCTTCGGTCAGCTCTATGCCCGTCACGATGTTCGTTCTCACACCGCTTATCAGGTGGGCTTTAATCCAAACCCTATGGCTCTTGTCCCGCCCATACTTGAAGCTGAAATACCTGTCGAACCGAGAGCTTGAAAATCCAGAGCTGTCCACAGCGAAGTCTTGTTCTATAGTTGCAAGCGGAAGACTGCTCAGCTTTATCAGCTCGTGCAGTATCGGCGTAAGGTCTGGGTTCTCCATGTAGCGTGCGACAGTCGAATAGTGCGGGACTTTGCCTATGTATCCGAGTTCCTTTGCGGTCTTCATATCGCTTGTAAATCTTCTCAAAGAGAATGTCGTAAACACCTTCAACGCAGACGCAAACACCATGTCCGACAAAGGCAGTTTCGGTCTGCCGAAAGAATAGGTCGGCTGTTGTATCTGTCCGCACAGGTCGTTCAGCAGTTTCATGAACAGCTCTTTCTGTTGCGTCTGCGCTTGGTCGTATGCAGACCAATCCTGAGTATAGGTTATCTTGACGGCTTTCGTTGTCGTTGAGTTGCCCTCGCTGTCTATTATCTGCTTGATGTGAAACTCGACAGCCCAGATGTGCTTGCACTTTTTTCTTCTCAGTTCGCAGTCGGGACAAGTGCATGACGGCTCGTGCTTGTCAAGCTTCACTATATACGAACCGCTCCCGCTCTGAGAAGGGACTATCCAGCCGGAACTGCTCTTTCTTATTCTACAAGTCTTGGCGATTTGCAAACCTCTAAGTTGCCTGTCAGTTAAGTTTTTACCTTCAGCCACCGAATTATCTATCGGTGGATTGTTTTGATTGCCCGCAAGCGTCATTTCAATTCACCTCTTAATTTTATTTTTTAATGGTAACCTCAACCAAATCTCCGTTTTTTATTCCAAACCTTTCTACTGTCATGGAAGGTATGGTAACAACTAAGGCGTTGCCAGACTTTCTTATCTTAGCATCAAAAGTTCTCATAGTGTGCCAAGCCTTTCTAGCAGCCTCTCTCCTCTTTCTTGTTCTAGCGGCTTTTTTGCCAGCTTCAACCATTTTAACCGATTTTCTATTGTAAGACATAGTCTTATTATGTCTTACAATATATATAAAGTTATCGATTGAGTTAAATATAAATATAATGACATCAATAATGACATTATAGGTGTCATTCAAAATGTCATCAAACTTAAAGAACTTGCTTACAGAAAATGAAATAGGAAAAGAAAGGATTTTCGAAATCAGAGTAAGAAATGTTAAAACAGACAAATCAAGAAGTTTTTCGCTGTTTGTTGTTAAGGGAACAGAAAACAGAGCCATTCCTTCTATCGATGAATTGAAAAATTGTCTTGAAAAATTATGCGAGAGGTTAAAATAATGAAATCTATAACAAAAAAAAGTTTACTTTATAAAAGCGAGGTTGAATATTCGGATTTCTCTATTAACCATATTCTCGGTTGTTCTCATGGGTGTAGGTTTCCATGTTATGCGATGATGATAGCAAAGAGGTTCGGTTGGGTCAAAGATTATGACGAATGGAGAAAGCCAAAGATAGTTTCTAATGCTTTAGAATTGTTGGATAAAGAGATACCAAAATACAAGGACAAAATAAATTTTGTTCATCTAAGTTTTATGACCGATCCATTTATGTATAGGAACGCCGAAGTAAGGAAACTGACCTTGAAGATTATAGAGAAGCTAAACAAGAATGGAATCAAATGCACAGTTCTTACTAAGGGAGTCCTCTCAAAGGTTCTTATTAAAAAGGAAAAATATGGTAAGGATAATGAATATGGAATTACGCTTGTTTCTTTGAATAATAATTTCAAGCAAAGGTTTGAACCTTATAGTGCTCCATATGAAAAAAGGATAAATTCTCTGAAATACTTACACGACAAAGGTCTGAAGACTTGGGTGAGTATAGAGCCTTACCCAACACCAAATCTTGTCAAGCAAGATGTATTGGATATATTGAGAAAGCTTTCATTTGTGGACAAAATGGTTTTTGGAAAGTTGAACTATAACACTAAGAGCAATACTTTCAAATACAATGATTTGTTCTATGAAGATTGTGCAAAGAAAGTGATAGAGTTCTGTAAGAAGCGTGCTATAGAACATCATATCAAGTTTGGAACTAGAAAAGTATATGATAGAAAAACGGAGAAATTATTTGATAGGTAAAAATTTTTTGAAAGCAGAAATTCTAGAGAGTTGGCTTTGCCGACCTTTAAGAACCTCAATAGCAAGTTTTACATCTCGTTCCTGAAGATTTTCTATTTGTTCTTTCGCTTTCATTATTGCATTAAGCCATGGGTTCCCATTTTTTGTCTCACGAACTATGAAAACCAAGTCATAATAGAATCTGTTATTCTTTTTAATTCTTACATAATCTATAATAGTCTTCTTTGTAACTCCTCGTTTGGAGTCAATACCTGCTCTAGTGTCTATAATATCTCTCATATAGAGATTCCTTAAAGTCTCCCCCAAAGACCCCTCATATCTTATTGAACCATATATTTTTTTTACTTCTTCTTTATTTTTAAAGAAATTTTCCATGACAGAACCGAGTCTTCCCCTTTGCGGGATTCTAATAATTTGCGTAGTCTGAAAATTAAGTATAATATCAGCATTCAATTGAAGCAACTTCTCCATTGTATCCCAAGTTATTTCTGCACCGTATGGGTCTATGAATATTAAGGAATGACCACCACACGTTTCTCTGATGATATCATCAATACTATCATTGCAATTTTTGTATATTGAAAATGATTCTTCTTGTAACCCAAGCTCTTTAAGTCTATCTTCCAAAGATTTTTTATTTTCACGATTATCTTCGCAAAGAAACATCTTCTTGAATTTATACAATTTTGCGATTAATAACGGAGAACCAAAAATAAAATCGCTTTTAGATTTATTGACTCTGTTAATCCCAGAACCAGCAAATAAATCTATATAGAAGTAATTGTCTTTGAATATCTTTCTTATGATTGGAACATATACATCTGCCCAATATTTCAAAAATATTAATTTCAAGGCACTCCAAGCCCCTACTTCATTATAGATACCTTCATTTATTTTTGCTATTCTTTCGATGTCTTCTTTATTTATAATTAGTTTCTCTAATTGCCTTTGTAAAAACGGTTTTCTTTCAATCATATGCTCATCCTACGAATGATTTTATACTCTTTATAGATATTTTATCCCTGTTTTGATTACTAAATTCTATTAGGAAGTTCTCGCTAGACTTTTGCGATAACGGTCTTAGGTTATTATCAAACAAAAAACATCTTTGCATAGAACTTCTATGAATACCTAATGGTAATTTGACTTGGAATCCGTAGCCACCTTTTTCTATCCTATCGCTTTTGGGATAAATATCACTCACATCCTTGTTAGAAATTTCAATCATAAATTTTCTTGCTATACTCATATCAACAGGTTCTAATAACAACCATATATGATAGCCTTTCCGACCGCTAAATTCCATAAGAGGGTTGAAACCTTTCCTCTTAAGTCTAAAGAACAACCTCTTAGCCTTTTCATATTCTTCCTCTATCACACCATCAAAGTCAAAACATACCCACTTTACTGTTCTTGTAATTGGTTCTGTTTGCCAACATCCTATTGTAATAAGAC
>CAYVFQ010000037.1:0-6994 GCA_964451045.1 uncultured archaeon | reverse complement strand
CACCTCCTACATACTGGGATGGGTGTGCTACCCATCAGCAAGCTGTTGGGACACCAGAGTGTAAGAACGACGCTTTACTATTTACGAATCCCTCTTCGGGAGTTGAGCAACGAGCTTGCTCGGAAACACCCGCGCCGGCGTATGGAAAATTCTATTCACAATAGAAAACAGGGAGAAAAAGAATGAATACGATACAATCCAGCCTAGTAACCTTCCGGGAATATCTGAAGGAACGCAACCGATCCGAACGAACCGTCGAGACCTATGAATACCACGCCCAGAAGTTCCTGCAGTTCCTGGAGCAGCATTATCCGCGAATCCACAACCCGGAGAAGGTGACTCGCGAGATCGTAGGAGATTATCAGCAATACCTGGTAGGTTATCGAAATCGGTATGGGAGATCCCTGTCGACACGCACCCAGATTCTGAAGTTGAGAGTGGTGCGGGCACTCTTCGACTGCATGATGGAACGAGATCTGATCCTCAAGAATCCCGCGGCCTCGCTATCTCTTCCTAGGGAAGAACAGCGCTTGGTGCGGAACATACTCTCCGAGAAAGAGATTCTAAATCTGCTGGAAGCCTTAAACGGGGACGATCCCCTATCGATCCGCAACCGGGCAATCATGGAGCTCCTCTATGGCTGCGGACTACGGACCTCGGAATTGTGCCAGCTGAAGATCGAGGATTTGGACTTCAAGGAGCAGACCGTCACCATACGAAAGGGGAAGGGTGGCAAACCGCGTCTAGTCCCTATTGGACAGTATGCGGCACATTATCTCCAATGCTACCTGGACCGCGGTCGGAAATACATGCTGAAAGGGAAACGGACAGATCCGGGATTCCTGTTTCTCTCTCAGAGAGGCAATCCTTTCAACAAAACGACGATCAATAAGTCGGTGATGCGCTCGACGGCGAGGAAGATAGGAACGAAGAAGTACCTATCCTGTTACAGTTTTCGCCACTCCGTAGCCTCGCACCTTCTGGCCAATCATGTGGATATCACCTACATCGCAAGGCTCCTGGGCCACGCTTCGTTGAAAACGACCCAGCGTTACGTTCATGTGGAAATCGGCGACCTGAAGAAAATGCATAGCCAGTATCATCCTCGAGAGCAGGTTAGGTGGAAACAGTGATACGTACGTCCGTTTTATAGGGATATCCAGGGACACCTCGTGTAGTGTTGTATTTGCTTCACAATTCGGAATACTATGCTATCATAAAGCAGATTGCAGCAAACGATGTTTTGACCACAGTCAACTAAGGACTGATCAGTGGCAAGCAATAATAAGAGACTTAAAGATTCGAAGACCTCAGTAGTCATTTGGCGTGCGATATTTGCTCTGCTATGCATTGCTCTGTTGATACTACGAATAGTATTTCCTGGCGTCAAAATCGACCAAACAAGCATCTGGCTTGTTATCTTAATTGTCGCTATTGTTCTGCTTCCTGATCCGAAGGATATATTTTCCAGAATGCGTCGTTTCAAGAAGGGAGACTTCGAAATAGATTTTGATGCTCGGATTCATGATTTGAAGAGAGCCGTGAAAGAAACTGAAGACGAAACCAGTCCTGATCAGTTGCAACTCTCAGCTGAGGGTATTCCCAGTGATGTGATGGATCGGATTGAGCATAGCATGTCCGAACCCAGAGGTGCGTTGATTAACATCGGTGTCGAAATAGAGAAGCGGCTCGCAGAACTTGCGGATCAGAATGAAATAAAAACTCCTGGACGCTTCTTTTCACCAAGGAGAGCACTCGAAAAACTTGTTGGCATGCAGAAGCTTCCGCCACAAGCTCTATCTCTGTTTCTCGATTATTGGGCTATCAGAAATGATGCGGCTCATATGGTAGGTTTTGATCTAGACCGAGACTATTTGTATGAATTAGCAAATCTGGGACTGAAGATACTTGGATATCTGTATGCAATCAAGTAAGTATATGCAGCGGGCCTTTATTGTCCCAAAGCATGCAACGGCTTTCGCGACGTTTTGTAATCAACAAGAAGTCCATACCCACCTTGTGAGATCTTCATATGACGTCTTTTGTCGCACATTTGATTTAGAATGGGACGATGATAGCCTTAAAATATTTCCAATACAAGCTCTATTAAACTTGGAGGTTGTGGATATTTATGTGAACTATCTTGAGGAGCCATCCTTACTTGAAATATGGCGACGATGAGTTCACCTTGTGGATCGATACGGTGTAGGAGGGTGTCATGAAGTTAAATTGCGTCATTTTAGTATTGATCATGTCTATCTCTATTTCTTTTTGGGCTTGTCTTTCACTTGATACTTCGCAAACTCCTTCAAAAACTCAGCCACCCGGCGATCACGTACTAGTATTAACGCAGAGCGATATTACCCACAATATAAATCAAGAGAATTATACATATACAGTTGTCCCAGAAACCAGAGAGTTGGACAAAGGCCTTCAAGACAATGGTTGGATAGCTGATCCCATAGCAACGAAAAACGCTGCTTTCTACTGTGAAAAAGTAATGATTGAAAGGGGATTCAGTCTAGTTGCCTGGGATACTGTTAATACCAACAACAACGAAAGCTTTGCTGATATGTTTCAAGTAATTGTAAGAATTATAAGTAGGCACTCCTTCCATATGTTAAGCGTACTAATATGGGATATTGAGGCAAAATCGGACACGCCAGTGTGGCTGTGTGTGATTGACAATATTGATGTGCAGAATTATTTGGATAATCCCATGCATTATTGGTTACGGATTATTCAACTTTACGGTAAACCCGATATGCAACAAGACATGTTCTGGTAAGCAAATTAGACCATGCAAATAAAGTCGAATAACTCCATGTCCGGCACCGCCAGGAAAACACTGTCCAGAAAATGATCGAACGACTTGATTCCCGACGCGGGACGTTCGACCACACCGGAGAGTAGATGTGTTAAAGATCCAGATGTACGTTATGCTGTAGGGGCTTGAAGTCCCGCTGGCTAAAGTCCACAATCCTCCTGCGAGCAGGATGCACCGTCGATAAAATTTCTCTACAGTCTCGTAATGCTGTGCATAGGAGAATATATGACTTCGAACCTGGTTTCGCTTGACTTGACATGAAAAAGAATACAACTGGGATCGCCAAGATTTATCCATGTTAGATTTCGATAATATTCTGCAATTTTCGACTATTCAGAATAGCTCTTTCTGAATTTTTTTTCCCATTTTTCTTTTAATGGACTAATCTTCTTCACCAACCTATCACAGTATTCTCGAAGACCCTTAGTGCCTTTAGATTTTCAATTTTTTTGAATTGTCTCTTAAACTGATTATTATTCCTGCATATATTCCTGGACTGATAATAGTCCTTTCTCTTAATAGCTGTACAGGATCATGAATAACATATAGCTGATTGATTATTCCATTTAAACTAACTAATACATTCTCTTCAAGCAAATCAACATAGGGAACGATCAGATTATAATATTGATTAAAATAGGTCTTTACCGCAGATAATAATTCCATTACATCTTGGTATTCGCTTGAGTCGAATTGGTATCTTTGAGGACTTTTCATGTTTTCTCTTGTTATTATACGTAGAAGATCTTCTTTGTTTATATTATTAATGTGTTTTGGAATATCGTTGTTTGTGTTTAGATATACAGCATATATCAGATTAGTGGACAATTGATTGATTTTAAAAAATGCATTGCTGATTATTGTATTCATGCTCTGTTTCTTAATAGTTTTTGGTAAATGCGCAGCAAAAAAGTAAATTATTATGCTTGCTACAAAACTCAACAGTATTCTCTGTAAAAGAATACCTAGTTCGTAAGCACGGGGAAAGATTGGTCTGATATGAAACAATAATAGTTCTTGTAGTAGAATAATAAAAAGTGAAGCGAGAGCAATATATTTTAGAGTATGAGGGAACGATTTAATAAATTTTTTATGCCATTCTATTATTGATATCATTTCAACTATCTATTTATCTTAGGAAGATCAACCAGTCAATCTAACGTCATCTCCAGCGCCATGTTGTGACGTCCTGTCATTGAATCAACTGACACACTAATGCTTTTGTTCTCCTCAATATAAACTTAAGCTGTGATGGATCAATTGAGCTCACGATTTCGTGGGTACCCCTTTGAAAAAGATCAAATATGGCAAGTATTGCAGTGATATCTTTGTCTATAAAATCAAGTAAGACATCATTATTGTATCGTTTTGTTAAAATATAGTAGAGGCGTGCCTTCCTGGTAGGGTGACCATCATGGTACCACTTTTCTTCTGAAAGAAAACTTTTTACTTCTTTGTCGGGAGCAAGGTGTTTAATAATTTGAGTAATCAATTCACGCAAGGATGTTATGGCATGTCTAACTCGGTCTGGGTTGTTCGATAAACTAGCGGCTTCGGCGCCACTGAGCAAGATTAGCCATTCTGGCTCAATCTTCGAAATACGACTTTCACTTTCTTTCCAGTCTGAATCGATAGCCTCGATTAAGTCTGCTTCCAAAGTCTCGTTATCGTCAGTTTCGATTAGTCGAGTCCATTTCAGTACCGTGAAGTGACTAGCAGTGGAGATGATAGGCTTTGTAATAAAGTTATTTGTATATGCAGGAATGATTGTTATCTCAGATACAGAAGTTAGCAATGCATTATAGGCTTCGCTCATGTATCGCGACGTATTAAAGATCGACGTTAGATCGTAGTTGATTTTGGATATGTAATTTGGAATCTTCAGCTCAGCAATCCGGAATGACTCAAGTACGGCGTTGGCGGCCGAAAAAGCCTCCAGATAATTTGGCAACAGGTTTTGCTGGGCTTTCATTTCTTCAATTATTCTGTTGGGAATAACAAGCGATCCAGCAATCGCCTTGTTGATTGTTTCGACTTCTTGGAGCATATTCAACTGCGGCAACAGCGCCCTTTCTACCAACCTATTATTCCTCTGTATTGCTTCCATTATTGAGGCTGTCGGCATTTTTATTGAACTCAAATACCTATCGATACTTTTTTGAATGGCAATCATTTGCTCAAAACTAGACATATCTGTCCTCCTATAGGAAGGAATCGAACATCACGAAAACATCATAACGCCCCGGATGACCAGCGCGCTCGCAGCGACTGAAGGAAGCAAGAAGAAGCCGTCTGGTCCAATCGAACGTTGGATTTAAACAGACAAGGCTCAAGTATCAAATCTTGATACAATTTCCTTCATTCTTCTAGACTTATATTTCTCTCATATTGATCCAATACTTCACAAAAAACATTTTCGAATTGCTGAAATTGCACCATAAGCTTGTTCTTTTCTTTCTTAACCTTAAGAGAACGTGAAATGCCTTTATATTCTTGATGAGGCTTATAAATAATATCATGCTCTAGGTTTAAAAAACCGCTATATAACACTGGCATTATTTGAATTTCGGCGACTATATCCTTTGCTATTCTAATAGAACCATGGAACTTGTGGATTATAATATCTTTACCTGTTTCAAAATCCACTACATGATCATCTTTCCAAGATTTATAATTGTTGAATATTATGTCTAATATTTGTTGTTTTAACGTTGCAGGGAAATAAAGAACTCGTAATCCTACGAGATCTTTAAGTTGCTTCAGAGAATACTTTTCCGGGGCATTTTGTTGAAACGTTTTTCCTTCCTGTTTGCTTTGGAGTTTTTCAATCGCACTCTCCATATCTTTTATTCTTGAAACAACCGATACCCTTTCATATGGTTGCAACCTATTTATGATAGGTAGAATTTGCTTTTTTATTTCGGTTTCCAAGTTCTTTCTTATTTTACGTAACACTGGCGATAAGAGTATATATTCTTCTCTTAAATAGTCCTCAACTAATCTAGTCATTACAAATTGAATACCTGTTTTAATTCATTTTTCATTTCTACGTTCACAGGGCCATTAAAATATATCATTATGTCATGAATATTATTTTCTTCTATTTTTTCTTTTAGCCATTCGCTGTTGTGATCTTCAACCGCCTCGCGACTGAATATCTTTCTCCTATCTCTGCTAAAGTATAATTCCCTCTTAAAATGGTATCTAAATCCATATTGTTCCAATACTTTCAACTTTTGACTATCGCTAATCATTTTTTCCTCCTTTGGCAAATCTAACATATCATATTCTATGGTTTTCCGTCAAAACGCTCTGCCGCGGCAACTTGGCGAGAGACTGTATAATACATTCGCGGCTGGTATTGTGGAGTGTTGTCAGACATTGTCAGCGCCTGTCCACTTCCAGAGCGGGAAAGGCCGGAGTCGGGAACATAATTCGAACGCCGCTGCCAGAACCCCCGCAGGAGGTTGGCGGTTACTAATAGGGATGGTAAACCAGGTCAAGGATTGGCCATCTGGGATTTCGCTTGCACGTAGAATCGGAGCTGCGAACCAGCGGTCATATCTCGTCGTACGATCACATCGTGATGAACAAACGCAAAGAAGGCGATGGAGTGTAAGACCAGCATGAGTAGCGGCGCAATCAGGTTGGCCCTGCGGCGCGACCTGCGTGAAACATCGAATCAGCTCGAGTCGCTTTGTTGGATAGGGTAGAAAAAACCCGGAGAAAAAGAGGAAAAAAATCTGAACAACGCTTGACTGCGGCACAGAAAACTGCGACTTGGGGCGCTCATGAAAACCTTTCATGGAGGTGAGGGTATGGTGAGTTTTCAGGTGAGTGAGGCCCCCGCAGGGCGGCCGCTACGCTTCTCGGTGCAGGAGGCCGGGGTGCTGGTGGCCGGAAGCCGGCACCGCCAGGTGCCGCAGACGGTCTGCCGGCTGCTGGTGCAAGGGCTGGGCCGGCAAGGGTTCGCCTTCCTGGTGGGCTGCGCCTCTGGTGTGGACCGGAGTTTCCGTCAGGCACTGTCACAGTCCCGCTACGCCGAGAGCACCCTGGTGGCCTGTGCGTTTCGCTCTCGGGTACGCGCCCTATCGAGCTACGGCCTTTTGGCTTGCTGGGTGGTGCCGCCGGGATTGAGTCCCAAGGCGGCGCTTCGACGGAGGACCT
>CAYVFQ010000036.1:0-7048 GCA_964451045.1 uncultured archaeon | reverse complement strand
AAGTTTAACATTGCGTGCAGGAAAAAGAAAAAAATAAACATAGGCGGTGCAGATGTATACGTTGCGCCTTTGGAGTGGTTGGCTTACCAGTATGATATTATGAAAGGGAATATGCATAAAGAAGAAAGGTCGTCTATAATAAGGTCCCATATGACTTTTGATGAAACTCTTTACAAGAAATTAGAAGTTTAGTCTTCCTTTACTTTCTTCTCAACTTCGTCTTCGATTCCAAGCTTCTCTATGAGTTCCTTGTATCTGTTTCTTATAGTAACTTCTGTAACGCCTACTATGTCAGCGACTTCTCGCTGAGTTCTCTTCTCATTTTCAAGCACACACGCCACGTATATTGCTGCGGCTGCAACACCTGTAGGTCCTTTGCCAGAAGTTATATCAAACTTTTTGGCTTTCTTCAGAATTTCTATTGATCTTGCCTGGACCTTGTCGCTCAGCCCGAGCATGCTGCAGAATCTTGGCACGTATGTAACTGGGTCTGCTGGAAGTATTCTTATCTTGAGTTCCCTTGCTATGTATCTGTATGTTCTTCCGATTTCCCTCTTCTCCACCCCGCTTGCTTCTGAAATCTCTTCGAGTGTTCTCGGAGAGCCGAACTCCCTGCTAACCGCATACGTTATGGCCGCCACAACAGATTCTATGCTTCTTCCACGAACAAGACCTTTGTTAACTGCCTGCTCGTAGTGTCTTGCTATCCTTTCGTGAATAGGACGAGGTAAATTCAAAAACGAAATTATTCTTTGGAGCTCGGAAAGCGCAAAAGATAAGTTCCTATCCTTTGACTTTATCAGTCTCTTGTGCCATTTTGTCAGTCTGTAATACTGGGCCCTTTTCTTAGCTGGAACCTTGTACAGTTCACCAAGACCCTTTCCGATTTCAGTCGTAAGGCCTTTATCGTGTTTTGTGAATGTCAAAGGAGCTCCGCCTCGTGCCCTTCTCGACATCTGTTCACTGTCAAAAGCTCTCCATTCCTGACCAGTATCAACTATATCCTCTTTTATAATCGCACCACACTTAGCACAATAACGCTCCCCTCTTCTGGCGTCCTCTATGAACTTTGTTCCGCCACATTCAGGGCAAACAGGACCCCTTCTCCTAGGAGACACAGAAGTTTTTGAACTAACTTTTTTCGTTTTCATACCTTTTCTTTTGTTTTTTGTTGCTTTTTTAGTTTTCCTAGTAGGTTTTCTGACCTTTTTCGTGGTCTTCTTAGAAGTTTTTTTCCTTTTCGTTTTTTTCTTTGTCATACAACCACACAAATTTCTATATTTTATCACTTTCAAGTGAAACTCTCAGTGAACTTATTTAACTATACACCAAAAGCTATTTAAATCTTTCTAATATCCTTAATTCTCTCCATCCACGAAGTCCGACAAACAAATAAAACTCTCAAGGGATAAATAGAATAAAGGTGAATTGGTGGTCAAAGACTTCCCGTCAAGTCCTATAGAAAGGGTCATGAGAAAAGCTGGTGCTGAGAGAGTATCAGCGTCTGCTGTGAATGAAATGAGAGACGCGATGCTTGAGATAGCGGATAAGATTTCGATGGACGCTACCATTGCTGCAAGGCACGCAAAAAGAGTCACAGTGAAAAAGGATGACATCGTATTGGTCACACGAATGGAAAGGTAAATGCGAACCTTTGAAGAGGGAATTTCATGAAGACGGTAACAAATATAAACAAACTGAAAGAAAACGGGTTTATACTTATAGACGACGTTCCTTGCAGGATAACTAAGATATCGAGATCAACTTCTGGCAAACATGGCGCTGCCAAGGTGCGTGTGGACGCAACAGGGCTTCTCGACGGCAAGAGAAAGAGCTTAGTGAAGCCATCAGGTGAGAATGTGAACGTACCGATAATAAACAAGAGCTTGGCGCAAGTGCTTTCTATAACAGGGGACACAGTACAGCTTATGGATGTTTCAACCTACGAAGTTTTTGATTTGTCAATACCCGAAGAGCTGAAAGGAAAAATTACAGAAGGTACCGAAATAAACTATTTCGAAGTTGTTGGCATAAAGACGTTGAAACAGATAAAGTAAAACATACGAAATCCGATTGCAGGAAAAATCCTTTGTAAATTTCTCTCTTGCTATTCTTTATAATTTTAAGGTAGAAAAAACCAATTTAATTCTATGTGTTGTGACAAAAAACTAATCGGTATTTCATTGGCAATAGGGCTGATGATAACTCTCCTCACATCGTTCTCCATAAACACGTACATGGTTGGAGAGTTCCCAGACATATATGTGGTTTCGCTGCCGATACTTGGAGTTAGTTACTCTGGCCATCCTTTGCCTTGGGTTAGACAAGTAGTGTATCCAGGCGCGCAAAAAGAAATTGTGCTAGTCAACTTGGTAGTTGACATTATTTTCTGGTCAGGGCTCCTACTCTTAGCCATGATCTTTAACGTCAAAAGCAAGAAAGGAATAAAGTTCAAAAGGCTGAGAACCAAAGTGTCGAAAAAAGTGAAACACAGAAAAAAAAGGAAGCCGAAAAGACGGAAGAAAAGGAGATAGTTGAGGATCAGACTGAAAAACATGAAAATTTGTTAGACTTCCATATGGTTTATGCTCCATTTCTTTAGCTGGATAATCAGTAGATTATTTTTAATATTAGCGGTGTTCAATAATTAAAGGATTGCATGGCAAAAAGAAGGTCTAAGGCAAAAAGGTTGTATAGATCAGGCACCGACAAAGTATTGGGTGGAGTGTGCGGTGGTATTGCAGAATACTTTAACGTAGACCCAGTTATCATAAGACTTCTATGGGCAGGCGCAATTCTACTTTGGGGCACTGGCTTGTTCCTCTATATATTAGCTTGGATAGTAATACCAAGAAATCCAAGACACAAGTGGGGCAGATAGATAAAAAAATAGAATAAAAAAAGAATTTTATTCACAGTTATCTAAATAATAGTTATGGCAAAAAAGAAAAGACAATCAAATAAAAAAGATGTATGCTACGACTATTACGTCAAGAAAAAGTTAATGAGCGGCGGATTGCTGTTCCTATTCGGACTAATCAAATATATGGGATACAGCTGGGAAGTCGCCTTGATGGTAATCGGAGCATTGGTCTTCTTGAAAGGCCTGATAATGAAAATGAAATAAGCAGCCAAGGAGAAACGACGGTTTAGAAAAGACCGGAATATATCAGGCTGATATGGATTTATTGAGCCATTGATTTAATTTTTTTATTTTAATTCAATATTTACCTTGGAAAACCTACACCTTAACAATGGTGCTTTATGGTATCTGGCTATATTTAATTTTTGCCTTACTAGGGCTTTTCTTCCAAAATTTTTTGCATAGTGGTATAAGGATTGTCATCTATCCACTTTCATTCATTCTTGGTTTGGTAATCGGTTATAACCTCAACTATTATGTGCTTTCGTTCAACCTTGGAATGATAAGTCGGGCAGTTATAGGCGGATATTGGCATTGTGTTGTTGTCGAAAGCCTGTGCTTACTTTCAGGAATCGTTATAGGAGTTCTTTTACTGTAAATATTTGTAATACACATTACATAGAAAACCTAAGAATACTTCAGGAAAGTCTTCAATAGAAATTATTTAGTTGGTTCAGAGTTTCCCAGAGATGTTGTCTCCGTTTCGTTCGTAATCGTTTCTGGGACGGTATCAGGGGCAGTTGTTGTGGTGTCTTCCGTTTCTACTTCTTCAGCTTCCATTACCTGGGAAGCGAGGATAACGATAGCAATTGCAAACAATGAGAACAATATTGTTGGTAGAAAACTCATAATTAGAATTTAGTTTTTTCATTAATTAGACTTTTCGAAACGTATGGTCCGTCCGGTCTGTATCCGTGCTTGTAGTAATATTTTCGGACACCAACGCCGCTGAGGATTACCATTTTGTCTTTTTTAAACTCGTTCTTTGCTATATGTTCCGCTTCTGCGAGCAGTTTTTTGCCGACACCCCTATGCTGGTAGGCACCTTCCTCAACTTCACTTAAAGGCACAGCCCTGCCATAAACGTGCAGCTCACGTACCAGTGCTGTGCCGTCAGTTATCTCAGATTTGTGTGTTTTTTCTGGAATTCTCATACGCAAAAATCCTATAAGAACGTCATTCTTCTCATCCTCATAGCTTAGGAATATCTCCTTGCCTCCCGACGCATTATAATCAAGCCTTAATAACTTCGCATTCTCATAATCGACCTCGTCAGCATGTCCGGCTTCCCTGTACCGTATCTCCTTTATCTTAATGCCTTTCTTCTCTGCTTTGCTCTCAACAAGCTCGCGCAAATTGCTCTTATTTACGCCAGCCTCTATGTCGTTCGCAGACATGGTTCTCTGTATTCGCACTATGCGGCAGTACTTTGGTATATACTTCATTGATTCTGCAAGTACATCTACCGCAACTTCCGTGTTCATAGGCTCGTACTTCTTTTCTTTCCACCATTCGTATAATTCGGTATCCTTGACAACTAGTGTGGGATAAATTTTTAAAGCATCTGGCCTGAATTCTGGATTTTCGAAAAGCTGTTTGAATTGTTCGATGTCCATTTTCCTGTCTGCACCAGGCAATCCAGGCATAACGTGGTAGTTGACTTTCAGCCCCGCATCCTTTGCTAGTGCAGTTGCCTCCTTCACGTCATCAATCGTGTGCATGCGGTTGATTTTTCTCAATATATTCGGATAAATCGATTGCACACCAATCTCCACCATGGTCGCACCATATCTCAGCATCTCGTCTATGTGCTTTTTCTTGCAATAATCAGGCCTTGTCTCTATTATCAGGCCTATGCATCGGTTGTATGCTTCTTCGTTAAGGTGTTTCGCTTTTTCAATGTTTTCAACTGGTCTGTCGTTTAACGCTTGGAACATCCGCTTTATGAATTCTTCTTTGCATTGGGCATCAAGCGCGAGAAAAGTGCCGCCTATGATTATCATCTGCACTTTGTCTGTAGGGTGTCCCATTAATTTATATTGGTCTAACCTGTTCTCCACTTGAAGCAGAGGGTCATAATTGTTATGCTGGGCGCGCATTATGGCTGGCTCTGTCCCAGTATAGCTTCTAGGGGCATTTCTGCCCTTTGGGCAGTATACGCAATTGCCTGGGCAGTCTGCTGGGTGAGGTACAACGGTTATTGTAGCGACGCCTGATGCAGTTCGTGTCGGCTTTGTCAACAAAGCATGTTTCAATAAAAGCTTTTCGTCATCTGTGCAAGCATCCAATATTTGGATGTTTGTCGGCATGTTTTCAAGGCCATATTTTTTGCAGACGCCCTTAGTGATTTTCCATGCCTTCTTCCTTGTCAGATTTTCAGTCTCTAGTAAAGTTCCAACAATTTCCTGTAAATATGCATCCTGTACCTTCTCTGGCAACTCATCCACCTTTCAAATTTTCGATGTACATTTCTATCTCGCTGCCGAATCCTTCCTTTCTGGCTCTGGTTTTTGTAAATCCATTCTTCTTGGCAAGCTTCCTTACAGTTTTGTGTATGCCAGAACTATATTGGAAGGCTTTCTTTGGCCGCATCGCAATTTTTTCTGGCAGTCCGATGTCAATCGCGATTTTTCTGATTATATGTTTTCTTACATTGTCGTCTTGGTTCTCTATTTTCATGCTCAATGGTATCGTCTTTGCAAATTCGATTATTTCTTTTTCCAGCAACGGAGTGTCATAAACTATTCCGAACATAGAAGAGATTTTCTGCACTTGTTTTTTGTCGTTCTTTGCTATTTCTATTATATCATTCATGAATTCGTTTATCTTCTGTTCATCGGGGAACAACTGCATGTATCTGTTGTATCCGCAGAACAGCTCGTCCGCACCATTCGCTGATATCAAGAATTTCATTTTTTCCCCAGCAGCGAGTTTCAGAACGTGATAAAAACCTATTGATGTGCTCAATCCAGCCAATTTTTTGTATTCGACTATCGGCAATGTCTTTTTTAACGTTTCCTCTACGTTTTCCAACGTGACAACTTCAAAATAATGCTTTAGCTCAAGTTCTTCAGCGGCTTCTTTTGCAGTTTTAATATCGTGGTCGTTCTCAAATCCAATTGTGAACAAGCAAACTTCCTTGCCAGCATCTTTGCACATCTTAGCGAGTAAAGAGCTGTCAATTCCGCCTGAAAATGCGATGCCTATCCTTTGCGTGGGCAGGCTTTTGATTGATTCGTAGATTTTTTCTTTCAAGATTTGTTTATAGTTCATATCTTGATTATTGACAGAAGAAATTAAATAAAGAGTTTTATGACTAACCTATAGAAACGTCGCCAGTTCTAATAGTTAAAGAAGTCACTTAGTTGTTTTCAACAGCGAACCCGTAGTTCTTCAAAAGCTCTCTTCTAAGCCTGCTATCAATCTTGTTCTTCGTCTTAACTACCTTGGAATTCCTTCTGTATTTACGGTCAGCCCGCTTTTGTTTTATTTTTAGCTGTTTCATGCTAAGTTTTAGCGGCTTTATCCTTTCTTCCGTTTCTTCAAATTCCGGCCTCTCTTTGCAATCTGGGCCTTCGCATTCTTCAAATTCTTTTTTCATTTTCATACATCCTCTAATAATATGCAGATGACAGTGCAAATGTCAAAGAAAAGTATGAATCTACCATGTTCGGATCAAACTATTTATCAAGGTTTAAGGCAAACTCGGGCTATTAGTAATGGCGAGCTTAAATGGTCGGACGAATCCTTCCATCTTACACCCCCATCCTATCAATCTTATCGTCTATAAGCGCCCTCGTCGCATTCCCGGCTGTTGCCAGTCAGGTCTGCGAACGGCTGTCTATTTTTCCGGATGGCTTCGAGCTTAGATGCCTTCAGCTCTTATCCAATATGGCGTAGCTGCCCGGCATTGCGATGTACAACCGGTAAACCAGAGGCCACGGAAGGGTGTTCCTTTCGTACTTTCCCTTCCTTCCAGTCAGACAACCAACACCTCCAGTAGATAGCAACCGAACTGGCTCACGACGTTCTGAACCCAGCTAACGTCCCCTTTTAATAGTGGACACCTGCACCCTTGGCCGCTTGTGCACGGCCACGAAGGGGGGAGCCGACAACGATGAAGCA
>CAYVFQ010000035.1:0-7235 GCA_964451045.1 uncultured archaeon | reverse complement strand
TTCTTAGCAAGCTGGAAAGTGATATAAACAGTCTCAAAAAAATCATAAGCAAAAGTGCAAGCAAACTCGAACTCAAACAGTTAGAGAGCTTTATCGATCTTGTAAATCCAATCACGTCAAAATTCGTTACAAAGGATGAACTGGACCGTAGACTTGACGAAGAAGCGGCAAAAGGTGCAAAGCGAGCCAGGGTCTGAAAAAATCTATATTTAAAAAAAGCTTATTATTGATAGAAAAAGAAAATTTAATAAGTGAGATAATGGAATTGCCGTTTTTAGGGAAAGGAAAAAAGAAAGCTGAGGAGCCAAAAGGTCGCGGTTACATACCAACAGACAGGATAAGGGAACTTATGAGCCGTGGTTTTTCTGAATTGGATACTATTGATGTGCTGAGGCGTGAAGGATTTTCCCCTGATGAGATAGACAAAGGATTGACACAGGCCATAAAGGAAGGTGTTGTTGGGTCTCCAGAAAATAACATGCATACGCAAAAAGAGTCTGAAGACGATTTTGATCAATCTTATCAGAACTTTAGGCAAAGAAATCGTGAGATGGCTCCAAAAAGAACTCAACAGCCTACTGGACCCACGTTCCCGCCATCACAACAGACGTTTCCTCAAAGACAAGAACCAGTAGAGCAACCTAAAGAAGAAGTCAAGCTCGACCTGCCCACAATAGAAGACTTACAACCTACAAAGAGCGAAATGCCTGTAATGCCGGAGTCTTCATTGCCAGAGGAATATTATCAAGGCTATCCGACAGAAGAATATGTTGACTACGTTGTTCAGGAACGCACTGGTGAAATAGTGAGTCAGTTGAACGAAATGTCAATGAGAAACAAGGAACTTGAGAACCGCTTAAAGGAAATGAATGACCGTGTGCGCGAACTGGGAAAGATGAGGATAGGCGAACAACAGCAGGTATTAAACACAATCGAAGGGTTAACTGACAGCGTGAACGATGTTAACATGCGCATAGCTGCTCTTGAGAAAGCGTTCAAAGAAACACTGCCCGCACTCATCGAATCCGTGCGTGCGTTAAGCGATCTTGTGCAGAGAATGAAAAGGGAATCTTGAATTTAGTTTTTTTCAACAGACGTTTTATTCTATGGCATCAATGATGTTAGATATCCTACTACGAATGGTGTAGCATAAAAAACAAGTATGGAAAGTAGAATGCCTAAAATAATGCCTTTTGCACCGCTGCCCATTTTCATAATAGATATCATAAAAATTGAAACCGGTATTATTACTGGACCCATTGCTGTTACAAAGAATATTGAAGAAAGTGCTATAAGCGCTGATAGTCCAAAATTGATTGCGTCGGACCTGAATATCCCCAGTTTTTCCAGAACAAGTTTTAATGCATACGTGAAAACTATAAATGGTATCAAGAGTTCTGTCAGAACGAATGGCCATTTGAAAAAATGGGAAGATATGCCAAAAAAGTCTCTTAAGATAGATGGAAGGTCAACCATATTTAAATTTAGAATTGAAAATAATAAATATGGTAAAAACTGGAGCGATAATAACTGGTATTATACTACTTATTATTGTCATCGTTTTTGTAGCAGGGATAACCACACAAGGAGAAAAGTTTACCCCTCCTGAGTCGACACAGAAAACAGTAATGCCAGGAGTTTTAACAGGAGTACTTACCTCGCTAGGGTTTCCTGCAGAATGGCTGTATATGCCAGCTTTCTTATATTATGCGATAATCCCTCTAGCTGGGGTTTGGCTGATATTATATGGGTTCCTTGACCAGCTGATGATATTCAAAGAAGAGTGGATAAATGGTGCGTTATCATTCATGATAGCGTTTTCCACAATTCCTTTGGGTGCGTTTGTATCAACAGTTGCTGTTGTGTTCGGTGTTCTTGGTGTTTACTCTACTGTGGCATTTGTCGTATTAGCTGTAACAGGTATATGGTTTATGTCAAGTACATTATTTGGCGGTTGGCGTGCTGGTGCGTTAGAAGGGCGTCTTTTCAATGAACAAGAGAGAGCGATAATAAATGAAAAGAGGGGAGAACAGAAAAAGATAAAAGAGCTGGAAAAGCAAATGGAAGAGTGGAAAAAGAAGGCAGAAAGTGGAGAAGTGAGTTTTGAGGCTGCTAGAAAGGCTATAAAAAAACTTGGCACTATGACGAGGGAGCAAAGACAAAAGATTAAAGAGCTCGAGATAAAAGAGAAGGAATTGGAAAAACTGAAAAAACTACAAAAATCAAAGCCTTATTATGGAAACGTGTATTAACTTATGTAACTACTAAGTAGTAACGTTTATATATTATATTCTTGATTAAAAAATCATGAACAATGTCCAAAAGGCACGACAACTGGTGTCGTTATATACGGGCAAAATCATAGAAGATAAAAGACCGGTTGAAACGTACGATAACACGATCAGATTTTTCATGACACCCGAATTTAAGTACAAGGGAGTTATCGTTAAGTGTGCAATAGAATATTCTGAAATAGCTAGAAACCTTCTACAAAGAGAGGCTGAGTTTTTGGAGAATTTACAAAAATTAGGATTCAACCAAACTACATACAAGATACCAGAGTTGATAGCTTATTATCCACAAGAGCATAGTTTAATAGAGCAGAGAGGCTTTGAAAAGACTGGTCTACAGCTTCTAACTGAAAATAGCAAAAACGTTGAAAAAGTTGCAAAAGAGTCTGCCAATTGGTACGCTAACTTGCACAATGTTAACGCAGATGAAGAGTTTGACATAAAAATAAAAGACACCCCTACATTCAAAGAACTTTTGGCAAATCTAATAGAAGACAAGAGCACAATGCAAAGTTTTCCAGAATATAATAAAATGAAAAGGTTGGCCAAAAACCAAAAAACCACAGAATTCGACTCAGTGAAAACTAATTTACATGGGAACCCTCACTTATCACATTTATATTTTGAACATGATGGAGTTTATGGTATAGATTTTAACCTATCCGGTGTTGGTTACATCCATCGAGAATTGGGAAATTTTATCTCGAACACTTATTATCATATAACTTCAAAGACTGGAGACGAAAAATTAGCTGAAAGGTTCATAAAGGACTTCGTCACACAATATGAAAAAAATACAGGGATGTTTATAGGCGACGAACTTAATTTTTTCATTGCTAAATCCTTCTATGACAAGGCCAGATATGCAAACGTTTATAAGAGAGGAAAGGAAAACGATGAAGAAATTAGGTCCCAATTTTTGAAGGAAGCTGTTGAAAAAATTTCAGATTCTAACAAAATGAAACTATTATATATAACGTGGGGTGCTACTGGAGGAGTTGATAGAATCGTTGATTATTTGAATTCTTATTCTTCCAGAATGGGTATTAGTACCAATACGTTAGCACATAAAGAAGGGGAAGGTTTCAAATTTAACGATTTAGAATTTCCAGAAAAAGATGGCTTAATTCAATATTTTAAGGAGAATAAAATAGATTTTGACATAGTGCATGTCAATACACCAACGATCGCAGATAAATTAAATGGTGGGTTTTCAGAAATTTTAAATGAAAGCAATAACCCTAAAGTGATTTATAGTTGCCATGGATTGATGCCCCGTGTGTTCAATGCAACCAAACTTAGACCTTTAGAAGAGATGAAGGAAAACTCTTATTCAAAGGCCGAATATGAAATTATGGAGGCCGCAGAATCGATAACTTTCCCAACAAACTTCCAAAAAAGACTTGCTGTACAGCTTTATCCAGAGTTCGCATCCAAATATGTGACTATCCCAAATGGTTCTGATTTTTATAGATATGATACTGACAAAATAAACGAGGAAGCACAAAAAATTAGGTTTAATCTAAAAGCGAGTAATGACAAAAGGAAAAACATTCTATACGTTGGTAGAATTGCATTGGATAAAGGAGTTGTAGACCTTGCTGAAGCGTGTAGAAACCTTTCTGAAGAACATGATATTAATCTGGTTTATGTTGGTCCATATGAAAATGAAATAATGAAAAATATAGCAAGAGCGATGCCTGAGAGTAAATTTATCGGAAAAGTAAATGAAAGGGAAAAATTGGCTGCTTGGTATAAGGCTGCAGACGTAGTAGTTGCTCCCAGTTATCATGAGAGTTTTTGCATGGTTGGATTGGAGGCACTAATGCTTGGAATACCATTTTTGACAAGTTCTATAGACGGACCGAAAGAGATTTTTGTAGACAAGGGTTGGGCCATAGGAGTCAGGGAGCCTGGAGATGTAAGGGGTATAGAACTTGGCATAGAAGACGTGTTATTCGATCCTTACGAAAAAGAAAGAGCATCAATCGCAAAAGTCGGTGTTAAAAAAATGTTCGATATTAGAAGAATCGCAAGAGATTACATAAACCTTTATGAAAGTCTAAGTCCTCTAGATCGAAATTATTAAACCTACATTTAATCTTTTTTTATCTTAAAGAAAAAATATTATTATGGCGTTAGAGGAATTTTTTACACTCAGTGCTCAAGAAATGATGTACCAACTCTTATTGCCTTTTTTAATAATATTTGTTATTTTGTGGGGCATACTGTCCAAACTCAATCTATTTGAAAGGAAAGTAAACTTGGTACTTTCTCTTTCCCTCAGCATAATAGCAACGTCAACAGAAGCCTTTGCAATGCTATCAAATTATATGACAGAGATAAGCGGTTACACAGTATTAATAGCTTTCACCGCACTTTTCATATTTGGAGTGGCCACGTGGTCTCTGAGAACAGGAGGGGAGATTTATGGTATTCACGAACCAATTAGCAGAAGGGAGAAAAGGATACTGAAGGAGATGGAAAAAGTTAATAAGAAGTTGAAAAAAGCGAAAGGTGCCAAAAAAGATAGATTACTGAAAGAAATAAAGATATTGGAAGATGAGCTAAAAGTGGCTGAAGCCAAGAGAAAATATTAGACATTCGCCTCTTACTAACAAACTTAAATTTTCCGCAAGCGAAAATTAGTTTATGGAGAATATATTTGAAATTTTAATCACAAAACTCATAGAAGTCGGCGGATATGATCTAATTATATTCATTTTTGCACTTACAGTGTTTTATGCAATACTGAAAAAATACAAAATCCTCGGAGAGTCTCAGGGGATAAATGCTGTCGTTGCATTGACTATTGCATTTCTCATATTCGGCTACCCTGTATTGGTCGGATTCAGTCTTACATTGCCCTTAGCAAAATTCTTCACACAAGGATTGTTATGGATAATGCTGTTTTTCATGGGTATTTTGATAGCAAGCCTCTTCTACCCAGACCTGCCGAAGTTCATATCGAAGACATTTAAAACCAGAACTGTCATATGGGTCGCCATTTTCTTCACAGTGGTATCCCTTATTTTAAGTGGATTTGTGAGTGTCCTATGGGCATCTCCTCCAGCAAGTGGCAATGTAGAGATACCTTTCGACTTATCGATTACAACTGCTGGTGTGTTATTGTTCATGGTTGCGTTAATTATAGGATCAGCAGTTGCGACATCGGATTGAATAGAAAGATTGAATAAAATGATTAGGCAATAATAAATAAGGTTATTGAAATGGCAAACCCGTTCGAAACAGTGATATTGAATTTAAGGAACATTGGAGCATTCCAGTTTTTGTTCCCGTTCATAATGACTACTGCCATATTTTATGGACTGCTTAGAAAATCACAAATTTTAGGGGAACCAAGAACTTCTACATCCATAAATGGTACTGTAGCTCTGGTAGCTGCATTCATGGTATGGGCAGCACCGATATTGATGGGTGTAGATATAGAAACACATTTGGCAGCATTCTTTGTCCAGGGAATAAGCGTTACCCTTGTCGTTATGGTTGGGTTGATGATTGTTGGTATGTTTGCACCTCCGAATCTGCCAGATCATTTCAAGGCAGTATTCAAGGAAAAACCGCAAGTCTGGATGGCCATACTTGTAGGTGGTATTTTGGTGGGTGCTATATTGGCTGTGTCTAGTGGGCTGATAAACATCTATTTTCCAGAAATCTCAGGTGGCGGAGGATTAAACCTACCGGCTTTATCAGAAGAGACTATAGCAACCTTTGGTGTGTTTTTGCTTTTGGCAGTGACCGTTGTGGGCTTCGTTGCTTTGAGTTAAAAGTAAATTAGACGAAAAAGAAATATAATGTGAACAAAATGTCGGCATTCACTGAACTTATTGCAACTGGTAAGGACTTTGGAATCTTTGACTTTTTTTTGCCATTCCTGATAATGTTCGCTATTTTCTGGGCTGTTTTGACTAAAATCAAGCTTTTCGGAGACCCGTATGGAGATAACAAAAAAGAGGCTAGATTAGCAAAGAATGTAAATTTCGTCATTGCGCTAGGTGGCTCGCTATATTTATTGTCAAGCACAGAAATTGGATTTAGTTTTGCGACATTCCTGTCTGGCCTTTTCAGCGGAGCGTTCATGGTAATCCTTACTACGATAGCATTTGTCTCCATCCTTTTTGTACTATATGCTGTAACCAAAGGCCAAGATCCGTTTGATGGAGATACTGTTGCTAAACACTGGACACTTCTGGCATTCCTGACAGTCGTAGCTGCAATAATATACGTAGTCTCCACACTCATATCAACTTCTGGAAAAGCAATATTTCCAGGAATTGTCTTGCCTGGCTTCGAATTAGAATCGTACCCTCTTGTGGTATTTCCTTCTATGGGATTAACTTCTCAAGACATTGCAATTATATTCATGGTCGGTATGGCTGCCCTAATAATGTACTACGTAGTAAAAAAACGATAGCTGATCATTCTTAAGATTCTTGAGACCCTTCTTGAGCAGCTTGTTCTGTAGCTCCCTGAGCTAAACTCATTTCATATTCAGCCAATGATGGGTAATTGAAATCCCAAGGCTGTAGTTCACCGTAATGGAGTCTTGATCCGCCTGATAGTAGAGATACAAGGCTCTGATAGTAGGGTATAGTGATCGTTCCAATTGTCCTAGTAAGATAACCCATTGCTCTTCCAAAATAAGAATCTCTTTTTTCTTTGTAATCTTCAGAAAATGCTTTTTCGCCATTCAAAAGAGTTTTGACTCCACTGTATATAGCAGCCGCTCCTAACAGAATTGAACCCACGATACTCGAGAACCCACCTGTTACTGCGCCTCCAAATACAAGAGCACTATATCCCAAACTTCTCAGTCCCTTTTTTCCAGGCTCTTCTATTTTTATTGCATTCTCTGATATCAATGCCATAAGTTTTGTTACTATTTAGTAGTATATAAACATTACTGTCTTATACCATCTAAAT
>CAYVFQ010000034.1:0-7262 GCA_964451045.1 uncultured archaeon | reverse complement strand
AGATTGTTGCGAGGCTCTATCAAAGTATAATCTTGATCCCCATTTTACTTTCTGCTGTTATTTTAGGATATCTCGCTTATAGCTTCCTTAGTATTGAATATGGTTTTATTAATAAATTGATTCTTGAGCCTCTCGGAATTGATGCAATTTCTTGGTACAGCCAGCCGCAGTATTGGCCTTATATACTAATAATTGTTAATACATGGAAGAGTGTCGGTTATTTCAGCGTTCTTTACTTGGCTGCTATTATGGGAATTAACAGCGAATATTACGAGGCGGCAAGGCTAGACGGTGCTTCGAAGTTGCAACAGATGAGATCAATTACGATCCCTTTAATTACACCTGTCATTGTGATCATGGGCATACTGCAAGTGGGTAGAGTATTCTATGCTGATTTCGGTTTATTCTACCAAGTGACTTTGAACTCTGGGGCTATCTTGTCTACAACCAACGTCATTGATACTTATGTCTACCGTGCGCTATTGCAAATGGGGGATGTCGGTATGGCGTCGGCAGCAGGTTTGTATCAGTCGGTACTCGGTTTCTTGTTAGTTCTTGGAACTAACTATGTTGTAAGAAAAATCAGTAATGAAAATGCTCTATTCTAGCTGAAAGGAAATTACTATGAAAACAAACATATTTAATATGCAGTGGCTCCTTCATATATTTTTCATTGTGTATGTTGCAGTGACTTTAACCCCTCTTATTCTTATATTAATGGTATCCATTACAGATGAAAATTCGTTGACGCTTAACGGTTACTCTTTTTTTCCAGAAAAATTCAGTATGAAAGCTTATACATTTTTATTTAACGACGCCAGCGTTATACTCAATGCATACTTGGTGACAATAACGGTAACGGTTATAGGTACTCTACTGAGTCTTCTATTAAGTGCTTTGTTTGCTTATCCGATATCCCGAAAGGACTTTCCATTTCGCAATTGGTTAACATTCTATATTTTCTTCACAATGCTTTTTAATGGAGGGCTCGTACCTTGGTATCTCGTTTATACAAATTTATTAGGAATTAATGATTCATTGATCTCTTTAATTGTGCCGAATTTACTGATGAATGCTTTTAATATCATCATTATACGAACCTTTTTTACCACTACCATCCCTCCTGAATTAATAGAATGTGCAAAAATCGATGGAGCAGGCGAATTTCGAATCTTCTTCCAAATCATTCTGCGTTTATCCTTGCCGGTAATGGCCACCATTGGTTTACTCACTACATTGGGGTATTGGAATGATTGGTTTAATAGCTTGATCTTTATATCAGATCGTAATTTATACAGTCTTCAATATTTACTGAACAAAATACTAATGGACATTAATGTCATCTTGAACAGTCCGGGGAATTCAAATCAATCGCAATTATTAGAATTGATTCCTACTGAAACGGTTCGGATGGCTATGGCAGTCATTGGAATAGGACCGATCATACTCGCTTACCCATTCTTCCAAAAATATATTATACAAGGAATGACTATTGGAGCTGTTAAAGGCTAAATCTAGATTTTTATCTAGTTAGCATATATATTTAAAAAAAATGGGAGGTTATTGAATGAAAAGAGCAAGTCAAAGCATCAAGTTGTTACTGTTGGTGTTTGTAATTGTTTCTTTGGTAGTAGGGTGCAGCAATTCAAATGGCAATAATAACGCGGCTGCCACTACCGCTGAACCCCAAAAACAAGACAGCACTACTGCAACACCAGCACCGGAGAAGAAGTTGGATCCTTATAAAATCGTTTTGGTTATGCCTGGTGCTCCGCAAAAAGACCATGATCTTGTAATGGCAGAAATCAACAAAATATTAACAGAAAAAATAAACGCCACGTTAGATCTTCAATATGTCGATTGGGGTGCTTGGGGGGAAAAAACAAACTTAATGTTTGCATCCAGCCAACCATTTGACCTTATCTTCTCGGCAGGATGGTTCGGTTATACACAATCGGTCGGAAAAGGAAACTTTATGGCCATTGACGATCTTGTTAATAAATATGGTAAAGCTTTCTTGGAAACAATTGATCCTGAAATTGTAAGCGCTGCAAAAGTAGATGGTAAATTATACGCTATGGTAGCCAACAAAGAATTCGCAGCAGATAAAGGCATTACCATGCGTAAGGAAACGGTGGACAAATATCATTTCGATCTTTCCAAAATCAAGAACCTGGAAGATATGGAACCGTTGTTCAAAACAATTAAGGATAATGAGCCGGGTATGACACCATTCATGAACACGGGTGGATCAGCACCTTCCGCCAGTATTCTGGATTACGGATATTATGATATTCTAGGCGATGGACCTGGGGAACTGCTTCGTAATGGCGAAGGCTTGAAAGTGATTAACAAAATTGAAGACCCTAAATACATGGAGTATGCAAAGTTAATGCGCAAATGGTATCTTGCCGGTTACGTGAATAAAGATGCAGCAACCTTGCAGGATATTGGAAAATCACTGGGTACAGGTAAAGCCTTTGCAACGACGGGTTCTTATAAACCGGGTTGGGTGCTTGAGAATAGTCGTTCACAGGGCACCGAACTGGTTACAGTACAATTAGCATCGCCTTTTACATCCACAACAGATGCAACAAGTGCTTTGATCGCTGTATCCCGTACTTCGAAAGATCCAGAAAGAGCCATGATGTTCATGAATTTGTTATACTCTGATGCGGATCTTTTGAATTTGCTTATTAATGGCATCGAAGGCAAACATTATGTGGTAAAAGAAGGCAATATCATTGATTTTCCGCCAGGACTTGATGCCTCTACAACCGGTTACCCCGTAACCATGAATTGGATGATCGGGAATTTGCCGCTTACTCATGTATGGGCGAATGAAGATCCTAATAAATGGCAATCATATGTCGACTACAACAAGAGCGCAGAAAAATCACGGGCACTAGGATTTACCTTTAATACTGAACCTGTGAAGAATGAAATTGCTGCTGCAAGCAATGTAGAGAAGGAATTCAAGTCCGTTATTGTTACCGGGTCCGTAGATCCGGAGGAATTCATTCCCAAGTATCTTGCAAAGCTTAAAACAGCAGGCTTGGACAAAATTATTGCCGAGAAACAAAAACAATTAGATGAATGGGCTAAGACTAAAAAATAGTACGCTGCATTCATGGAACGCCCTCCCTTTACCGTTGTTCGCAATGGTAAAGGGAGATTTTATATAAAGACTACAAGGGAGAATAAGAGATGAAAGAAATCAATGTAGGTATTATTGGACTAGGCGGAATGTCTAATGTGCATGTGGAACATATAAGGAAACTGGAAGGCGTCAAAATTGCAGCTTTGTGTGATATCAAACCAGAAGTGTTAGAAAAAGCAGCTAATAAGCTAAACATTCCTGAAGACAAGCAATATTCGCATTATTCAGATTTGATTGCAGATCGTGAAGTAGATGCAGTAGTGAACGTTACTCCTAATGATGTCCATTATGAAATTGTGAAATCCTGTTTGCTTCACGAAAAACCTTTTATGACTGAGAAACCATTTACCCGTGTATTCGAAGAAGCCTATGAGCTCAATCAATTGTTCGCCGCTAATCAAGTACCTTCAATGGTTGGATATTCCTATCGTTATGTGCCGGCATTTCGGTATGCACGCGATCTCATTCGTCAAGGAAAGCTTGGACCCATCCGTCATATCTTCGTGCAATACCTTCAATCTTGGGGGTTGCCCATGTACGAAACACCTATGAACTGGCGTTACAGTCACGAAGAAAGCGGTACTGGCGTATTGGCCGATTTAGGAACTCATATGGTAGATGCGGCTCGTTTCATGATTGGTGAATTTGAGGAAGTAACGGCTATGCTGAAAAATTTAGTTCCGCAGCGCCTTGACCCGATCACGAATAATATGATTCCTGTCGATATCGATGATTTTAGCGGGTTTCTGGCAACTTTAGACAACAATGTCGCAGGGGTATTCCAAACCACACGGAACGCTTATGGATCAGGCAATCAATTGGAGGTTACGATATATGGCGAGAATGGCACGATAAACGTCTGCTGTGAAGATCCGGAACAATTAACTTGGATTCGACCGAATGCGGAGCTTAACAATCCATCTTGTACGGTGAAAGAGATGCATAGAGTTCCAAGTGAATATGTGATAGGACAAATGCAAGATTTCTTCGATATGCTGCGCGGGAATTTACGTGAAGAGCTGCCTACCTTAAAGGACGGATATGCCAACCAGGAAGTATTAGAAGCTATCTTTCAAGCGGCGAAAGCCAAGAGGACCATCGATCTTGAGGACTTTCGCATTCAACACTTAAACTCACAAGGAGCGAACTAACATGACTAGAGTAACCGTATGGAATGAATATCGACACGAAAAAACCAATCCCAAAGCAGCGGAAATTTATCCGGATGGGATACACAAAGCCATTGCCAATTATCTAGTCGAGTACGAATTTTCTGCCCAAACCGCAACTTTGGATGAAGCAGAGCATGGCCTTACTTCAGAAGTGTTGTCGCATACAGATGTTCTCATTTGGTGGGGACATATGGCACATGACGAAGTAACTGATGAGATTGTTGAGCGAGTCCATGCAAGAGTTTTAGAGGGTATGGGTTTAATTGTGCTGCATTCAGGCCATTACTCCAAAATATTCAGGAAGCTGTTAGGCACAACGTGCGCTTTGAAATGGAGAGAGGCCGATGAGAAGGAACGTCTATGGGTTGTTAATCCTGCCCATCCAATCACCGCTGGAATAGGTGAATATATCGAAATTCAGCAAGAAGAGATGTATGGTGAGCATTTTGACATCCCTGCTCCGGATGAATTGATATTCCTTAGTTGGTTCGCAGGCGGGGAAGTATTCCGAAGTGGTTGCACGTATACGCGGGGACAAGGGAAGATCTTTTACTTCCGTCCAGGACATGAGACCTATCCTACTTATCACAATAAAGAAATTATCCGCGTAATTGCCAATGCGGTTAAATGGGCAGCAGAAGAAAAGGGAGCAAAGCCGAAATATGAGAACGTTCCGGTTCCTATAGAGAAGCTTTGATGAGATTTGAATAGGAAAAGGACTTTTACATGGTTCAAGCTTATTGGTACATTGCGAAAATGCGAATATTAACTACGCTTGCCTACCGATTTGAAGTTTTTGCAGCGGTGGGTACTCAAATGATTATCATGCTTGCCGCAGTGTTCTTGTGGAGGGCGGCCTATAGTGGAGATACGCAATCCATGTCCATGCAATTGGATCAAATCGTCACATACACCGTAATTTCCATTCTGTTAGGCTCGGTTTTTATTTGTGATGTACAAAATACGATTTATAGGAAAATAAGAGAAGGTAGATTGCCGTGGATTTCTACCGTCCCATCTCACTGCTCGGTTGTTATCTCGCTGATGATCTTGGAACGATGATGAGCTCAGTCGTCAATAAAGTGCTTCCGCTTTTTTTGCTGGCTTCGATCTTCTTTCAAGTGCCGCTGCCCATTTCATTTACAAGCTTCCTATTGTTTATGCCCAGCTGTGTGCTAAGCTATGCCATACTTTGGCTGCTTAGCGCTATTATCGGTTTAGTTTCCTTCTGGGTGATGGAGCTTGGCAACCTGGGCATGGCCAAGGATAGTATTGTGAGGATATTATCAGGAAGTATTATTCCGCTGTGGTTTTTTCCAAGCAGTGTTCAAACGATTTCCAAGTTTCTGCCTTTCCAATATACCTATCAAACCCCGCTTGCCATCTATATTGGAGAAATAAGTCTGATAGATGCATGGAAATCAATGGGCATTCAATTCGTATGGATAGCTGTACTTTTCGGATTTCTCTATGTCATATGGAACAATGCAAAGAAAAAAACGCTCATTCAGGGGGGATAATGCTTGGGTTCAACCGTACGTCACTATTATTCCGTTGCGGCTTGCTATGCTAGATTAGCGGTACAGCAACAGCTGGAATACCCATTGTTTCTCGTGATTGGCGCCTAAACGTTTGCTTGTTATCGAGCTGCAGCACATCTCCGATGATTTAACTCATCCGTCTGCAGATATCGTCAAACAAGAGGGACCTAAAATATGGTATCAATTCGAAAAATCGAAGATCACAGCCTCAGAACTCATATCAGACTTATCTCGTAAATTGTCGATTCAAGATCTAAGCGTTCAAGAACCGGATATTGAAGATGCAATCCGCGAGGTTTACAAGACTAGTTCGAGGGTTGACTGAAATTGTCATAATAAGGGTCAAGTATGTCACTTCATGAGTGGACTAATGGATAATATTTCAAATATGGTATATATGTACTTTAATATGAAAGGTGGTGTAATCATAAATTAGCTAAGCTTTTTCTTCTGATTGAGTCGTATTAAGTTTCTTGGGAATTTTCAATTGGAATTAAACGTTAACCCCCAAGGAGGAAGATGAGAATGCCAATAAGAAGGATCGGACAAAAATCCAGACTAATTTTGTTGTTTTCAATTTCATTTGTTTTCCTTATATTAAGTAGCTGCACACAGAAAGAATTGATAGATTCACCTAAAGCAGACATGTCGGCAGCTTTGTCAGAAACGGATAATATTGTGGCTACCTATAGCGGTGGGGAAGTCACAAAAGAGGAATTGCAGAAATTTATCGACACGTTGGTTTTTATTAACAGCAGTCAAGCACCTAATAAGGACAACCCTAAATTTAGAGAGTTTATACTCAATCAATTGGCGATGACCAAAATTTTAAATGCTCGAGCAACGGAACAGAGCAAGAGTGCTGCAGAGGTGAAGGTTAAGCGGCAAATGGATCCGATTATGCAGATGAGTGAGCAAGATAGAGAAGCGATGGCCAGTCGCTTAAAAGCTCTAAATTTGGACTTCTCTGATATTGAACAATACTTCCGACTGACATATACAACTGTAGAAGATATGTCGAATAAGGTGACGGACCAACAAGTTAAAGATGAATATGACAAAATAGTAGAGGCCAACCCTAATACTTTTGCCATCGCGATTGTTTCTCATATATTAATAGGTTTGAAGGATCCCACTGATCCAACCGGACAAAAGGAATTGCGCACTAAAGAGGAAGCTTTGAAAAGGGTTCAAGAAGTACAGGAAAAGCTGAAAAATGGTGAGGACTTTGCTGTGCTCGCAAAGGAATATTCGGATGATTTGGGTTCGAAGAATCAGGGGGGGAAATATGAGAATGTGGAGGTTAACCAGTTCGTCTCAGAGTTCGCCAAAGCGGCATTGGAACTCCCTCTCCATACAATCAGTGATCCTATTGCTACTGTATATGGT
>CAYVFQ010000033.1:0-7308 GCA_964451045.1 uncultured archaeon | reverse complement strand
GTCTCACACCGTGGGCACACGTGCACCGAATACGTGCCTCTATACAATAGTCCGCGCTCAAAAGCTTTCTTGAAAGTGAACCATGCTCCCTCTATGTAATCATTAGTAAGAGTCATGTAAGGATTGTTCCAGTCCATCCATACGCCCAGGTTTACGAACTGCTCCCCCATCACACCAACAAACTTTGTTGCAAATTCTTCACATTTCTTTACAAAGTTCTCAACGCCGAACTTCTCTATGTCCTGCTTTGACTTGAATCCCATCAATCGCTCAACCTTGTTCTCAATGGGAACACCATGCGTATCATAACCCGGCTGGCTCCATACGTTGTATCCCAGCATACGATAAACACGCAAATAGAAGTCCTTGATAACCTTGTTCATGGCCGTGCCAACGTGTATGCTACCTGTTGCATACGGGGGCCCATCCAACCAATACCATTTTTTCGCATTTTTCCTGTTCAATTTCGTCTTTTTATAAATATCATTCTGTTTCCAGAACTCTGCTATTTTGTTTTCCATCTCGTTCGGTTTCATCTTATCAGCACCATGTTAAATAAAATAACGTTTGTATAATTAAAATTCCTGTATTTACATCTTTTAGAACAAGGATTTGTAAAAAGAAACTTATGCAACGATCCGTGCATCGCCTTTCACATCAATCACTTAAACTATGTTCTTAGTTATAACATTTAAATGTTATTGACGGGAATAATCAATTACTGATTTTTAAAGTGTTTGTATGCCAGAATGTTCGCTTTGTGGGAAACATTCCGACGAACTAACTCCAATAGAGTTAGAAGGATCTATACTCGACGTTTGCGATGACTGCGTGAAATTTGGAAAAAGGTTGGAAAGCAAAAAATACAAACCTATACGAAGAAGTGTGTCATTGAATGACTTAGAGAGCGACACAATATTTGCTTCAGATTATGGAAAACGTATAAAAAGAACGCGCGAATCCATGAACCTTACAAGGACTGAGTTTGCCAAAAAAATAAACGAGCGGGAGAGTCTGATAAAGAGAATAGAAAGCCAGACGCTGGAACCGGATGACGAACTTTCACAAAAAATAGAGGCGTTCCTAAAAATAAAGCTGAAAGAAGAAATTTAGCATAAAATGTAAGGAAATGAACTTAGAAATAAATTATGGTTTTCATGTATTAACTATTTTTCGGTTCTAAAGAATATGTTTCTGTAAGGAAAATGATTTTTATCTCGAATGACAAATAAGGTTGGGCCTTGTTCTGGTGCCCTCTTCACGAGACAAATGGAGGGACAAAAATGGTACACTGTACTGTGGTTAACATGGTTCCTGATATTAAGTCAATAGTTCAGGAAGGCGGAGAAAGAGCATTGTATCAAAATGTTAAAGTTGAAAGAACTGATGGGACGTCAGTAGAGTTGCCGAGATATGAAACTCTCGGACTAAACTCATGGGAATTAAAAGAATTGTTAGCTCATCCAGAAGTCAAAGAAGCATCGATGAACTACTTAAATAAACAATTAAAATAATAAAAAGTATGGAATTCAAGCCGCCAAAAGGCACAAAAGATCTCATTGAAGAGGATGCAAGGAACCTTCAGAAAGTCTTAGACATAGTGCGCTCCGTTTTCGAAAAGTTTGGTTTCTCTCCCTTATTAACCCCTGCTTTTGAGAGTTTTGACCTTCTTTCTGTAAAAGGAGGACTTGGAGAAGGTGTGAAGGACGATATTTATTATTTTAAGGACAAATCCGACCGTGAATTGGGGCTTAGATTTGATCTTACAATGCCTATGGTTCGCGTTGTTGCGACAAACTCACAGCTGAAAAAACCTTTCAAACGGTATGCTATAGGAAGGGTATGGAGATATGACCAACCACAATCAATGAGATACAGGGAATTCTGGCAGGCTGATGTGGACATTGTTGGATCAAGTTCTGCTGTAGCAGATGCCGAATGTCTAGCGGTTGTCTGCGAGTGCCTAGAAAAGCTTGGTTTCAAGGACTTTACCGTACGGATCAATAATAGGAAAGTATTGCAGAACATCTTTGAGAAATCCTTTGAGATTGCAGATGACAACATAATAAGGGATATATTTCGATCTATAGACAAGTTGGACAAGATAGGAGAAGACGGAGTTAAGGAAGAGCTTGAGGGAAAAAACGTGGATAAAAAAACGATCAAGAAGATTATGAAATTATTGAAAATTAGCGGAACCAATTCTGGTATAGTCAAAAAGATACGCAACAGGTACGGCTATGTTGATGGATTGACTGAATTGGAAGAACTTTTGAAATACATGAAAGAGTTCAAGATGCTTAAGAATCTAAAGATAGATTTGTCACTTGTCCGCGGACTTGATTATTATACTGGTTCCGTATTCGAGATAAGTTTAGGAGAAAAAGTCAGTTGCGGTGGAGGTGGACGTTACGACAGTCTGATAAAGGATGTCGGTGGACCTGATATGCCGGCAACAGGCATATCTTTGGGAATAAGCCGAATAGTTGAAGTTATGAAAATGGCGGACATGTTCAAAAAACTTAATCTGGAGAAATCGACAGTATTCATCGCAAATGTGAACGAAGACGTTGCAAAAGACGCTATTAAGATAGCGAATAGATTGCGTAAAAAGGCAATACTATGCCAAACAGACTTGATGGGCAGGAATCTATCAAACCAGTTGGAGTATGCAGACAGTATAGGTACTGATTACACAATTATAGTTGGAAAGAAGGAATTAGAACAGGGTAAGCTGACAATTAGAGATATGAAAAAGAAAATGGAAGAGAAAATGCCGTTAACTGAAATCATGAAAAAAATAAAAAAGTCGGAGAAGAAGCGTAAGCAGGTCTAACCTTTCCTGATATATTAACCCTTCATTTCAAATCAATAGTTTTCGGCCAGAAAAGTATCCGTTATCCAATACCATGCCACATTCGCCGCAGATTTTTCCTTCCTTATGTTGCTCAATTTTACTACTTCCGCAATCCACGCAAACAATCATCCGGTTCACCTTTTATCGTTAAATATTTACCTAAGTAAAAAATCGTAAGGGGTTTAAAAATGATTTTTCGTGATTCAAAATCTATGACCCAAACTTTATGCTATGAAATTTATTCCATAAAATCGACTAAGGGAAATCTATATTCCATTATGCAACGGCTACCCAGTGAAGACTACCTTTTGATGATGACGAAAACCGAAGCATTTTTAAGCTAATAAGAACAATGAATTTTATCAAAGTAAAAGAAGGTAAGCAAGAGCTACTTTTACGTTCCAGATTTGTGCAATTCAATGTTGCCAAATTTGTATTGAATTTAAAAAAGGTGATTAAATGAGTAAGAAAATACGAAAGATAGTTCCAGATACATCTATAATTATCGATAGAAAGCTGTCTGAACTTATTGAAAAAAAAGAATTGAAAGATGCAGAGATTATAATTCCCGCTGCTGTCCTCGACGAACTTCAGTCGCAAGCTTCTCGAGGCCGTGAGCACGGTTTTGTTGGTCTCGAAGAATTGAAGACTATCCGTGAATTCACAAAAGACGAAAATAGAAACTTAAAGTTACGTTTCACAGGAAAGCGCCCTAGTATCGATGATATAAGGCTTGCAAAATCTGGAAGGATGGACGCTATAATACGCGATGTTGCGAAGCAAGAGGATGCTGACTTCTTCACAGCGGACTATGTCCAAGGATTGGTTGGCGAAGTTGAGGGTGTAAGAACGAACTATGTTCCAAAGGATTTTAAGGGTGGCAAGCTAACTTTTGAAGACTTCTTCACAGAGAATACAATAAGCGTGCACCTGAAAGAAGGTGTAAAGCCCATGGCCAAACGTGGCAAGCCAGGCAACTTCAAGCTGATGGAAATAGGCGACGATGCATTGAGTAACGAATATTTGGAGAATATAATAAAGGAGATAGAAGACGCATCGTATAAGAACACTGAGAGCTCAATAGAGATAAATCGACATGGTGTGCTTGTCATACAGTTCGGGCAATATAGGATAGCAATTGCAAGACATCCTTTCTCTGACGGATTGGAGGTAACCATTGTAAGACCTATTGTGAAGCTTGGCCTGGAAGACTACAAACTATCTGAAAAGCTAATGACAAGGCTTAGGAAAAGAGCAGAAGGTGTGATAATTGCCGGCCCACCTGGTAGTGGTAAAACTACACTTGCCAGCGGGATTGCGGAATTCTATACGAAGATGGGCAAGATAGTGAAAACTTTGGAATCCCCTAGGGATTTACAAGTAGGCCCAGAAATAACACAGTATGCACCTTTGGAGGGTGACTTCGAGAAAACCGCAGATATACTGCTTCTTGTGAGACCTGACTACTCGATATTCGATGAAGTCAGAAAGTCGAAAGAATTCAAAGTTTTCTCTGATTTGCGACTAGCGGGTGTAGGAATGGTAGGCGTTGTGCATGCAAGTAAAGCTATAGACGCTATACAGAGGTTCATAGGAAAAATAGAGCTTGGAATGATACCTCATGTGATTGATACCATAATATTCGTGGATGCTGGTAAGGTTGAAAAAGTATATGAGATTTCGATGAGCGTAAAAGTGCCAAGTGGGATGACTGAATCTGATTTGTCAAGACCTATTGTTGAGGTAAAAGACTTTGAAACAGGGAAAGATGAATATGAGATATATACATTTGGCGAAGAAAATGTCGTGATCGATATTAGCAAGGTCGAAGCTGGAAGTAAATCGGCTGTAAAAAAACTTGCGGCGCAGAAAATAATGGAAGAGATGAGAAAGTTCGATCCCAACGCCAGGGTTGAGATATCGAATGATAATAGCGCTGTAGTGCATGTTGATAACAATGTCATATCAAAAGTCATTGGCAAAAGTGGTGCGACAGTTAACCAACTACAAGAGAAGTTAGGGATACACCTGGATATAGAGCCAAAAATAGTTGCGCTTGGTAAGGAAGCAGATTACGATGTAAAAGAAATCGGGAATACAATAGAATTCAGATTCAATAAGAAAATGATTGGAAAAATGGCCAACCTGTACGTCGACGATAAGTTTATACTTTCGGCCATAGTTGGCAAAAAAGGGAAGGTAAAGATATCCAAGCGATCCGAAATTGGAAAGGAGTTTGTGAAAGCGTTAATAAGCAATAAGAAGATTAAAATATTGGTTTAGAGCAAATCAACGTCAAATCCTTCCAGAATAAACTTGAAATATTTTGCAACACCTAAGAGCAGATTCATCTTAGTATTGGAACCGGATAATAATCTCCTGAACAGCATGCCACGTTTAATTGGACCGCCAAGATGAGACTTCCATTTGTTGTCATATTCTTGCTTGAAGAATCTCGATGAGAAATCTTCTTTATTGACCGCTTTTATACAGGTATTAGCACAATAGCCTGCGCCAAGCAATCCATAAATAACTCCTCCACCAGAAAATGGTTTTACTTGGCACGCAGCGTCGCCTATAAGCATTATTCGTTCAGCCGAAGTTCTTTTCATAAGTCCAAAATTAATCCTTCCTGCAACGTCTGGTTTAACGTATCCTTCGTGCAGCTTCTTTTTCAGCATAGTATTCAAGCCATTAAGTGCATTCTTCTTTGCGGCAACTCCTATCCTTGCTCTTTTTTCGCTCAAGGGTACAACCCATCCGAATAAGTCCGGCGTTATATTAGAATCAAAATGTAACTCTACTGAATTAGGGTCAAAATTACCATCTACAGTCACTTGTACGCCCGTCAGTATGTTAGATGGTCTTATAAGGGACGCCTTTGACGCAACGGTGGAAATAGGACCGTCCGCACCAACAAGAATCCTAGTTTGCATTTTACCTTCACTCGTCTTCAGTATCAGTGAATCTTCTTTATCTAGCATCTTATCAGCTCTAATATTGGCGGCCTTCACTGATTCAAAATCTTCAAAGAAAGTTGATATGGATGTATCAACCCCAGCCTGACGAGCTCTCAAGAATAAAAATTTGTCCAATTTTTCACGATCAATTACGAAGAATAGCTTCTTCGATTCAAGTTCAAAGTTTCCAGAAGGATAGAAGAACTTTGCGCGATTCACTTTATTCAGCACAATGTTGTCGGGCATATTAGTGATAATCGATTTTAATCTGTGGCTGACAAGTCCTGTACACTGAACCGGCTTTCCTATATCTTTTTTCTTATCAACCAGTGCTGTTGTTAGTCCACGCTTTGAAGCAAGTTCAGCAATCCTGCAACCAGCAGGACCTGCGCCCACAACAACAACATCATACAATCTCTAACACCTGTTATAGTTTCAGATTAAAAGAATAAATCACTTTCCAAAGTTTCTTTTTGTTGAACTGAACCACTCTATAGCTTTTACCAGCTCTTCCTTTGAGAAATCGGGCCATAGTGTATCAGTAAAATAGAACTCAGCATAGGCAGCTTGCCATAGCATAAAATTTGAAAGCCTATGATGACCACCTGTCCGTATGATCAGATCTATCGGTACTGGAACTAGAAGACTTTTCTCTATGTCTTTTGGTGTGACCTCTATCCGTCCGGTTTCTATTGCTTTTTGGGCAATGTTTTTCATTACCTCTGTCAGTTCAAACTGGCTACCATATGCTACCATCAGATTCAGAAACCTCTTTTGGTATTTAGCTGTTTTTTCCATAAGCTTGCCCGAAATCTTTCTTAACTTGGGCGGCAGTTTACTGAGGTCGCCCACACATCTTACATGAACCTCATATTTATCCAATAGATTGCCGTTTTTACCTTGTTCCCATCTTTTCAGGTATTCGTAATAAAGGTCAAATAGTTCTTCTAACTCGCGCTTAGGTCTATTCAGGTTCTCTGTTGACAGCATATATACAGAAACGTTTGCTATGCCCATCTCCATGCACCATTCCAATGCTTTTTCAAGCATTTTTGCACCATGCCTGTGTCCTATCCACGCAAACTCCTTCTTGTTCTTTCTAGCCCATCTACGGTTTCCGTCGATTATGAAAGCTAAGTGATTAGGTATTTGCACTGTCCCAGTAAGTTTAGTACTCATAGTATCACGTTGTATGTATAGTTTAAAATCGTCATTTATTTAAATCTTGTTTTTAACGAACTCTTACTAGCTTGGAATGAGTCAGAATTTGTGGCCCGCGGTTTGTCAGAAGTACATCGTTCTCAAGTCTGCACCCGCCTATACCTCTTACATAAATGCCTGGCTCGATTGTAAACACCATACCTGGCTCGAAGCTCAATTGTTTTATGCACACCCATTTTCTTTTCTTTATGGACCCCAGTTTTTTGCCACGCTTCGGCATCCCTATTATGGGAAGTTCATGTATGTCTAACCCTATGCCATGGCCCAAAG
>CAYVFQ010000032.1:0-7309 GCA_964451045.1 uncultured archaeon | reverse complement strand
CAGAAGAGGACATATTGGAGCGCAGGCTGCAGACTGTCGTTTTTAGGAATGGGCTGGCCAACACTCCCATGCAGGCAAGGCAAATAATAGTCCACGGCCATGTAAGGATGAACGGGAGAAAGGCGACGTCCCCTAGCAGGCTTGTCCTTAAAAAAGAAGAGGGAAACATCGAAGTTTCCGAAAATATTAAAAAGGTGCTTAGATGAGAAATCGTAGTGATAAAAGGGACAAATGGGGAGTTGCTAACATATTCAGCACAGCCAACAATACAATGGTTCATATTACTGATGTTACCGGCTCTGAAACAATTTCCAAGTATTCAGGCGGGATGATGACCGACAAGGACAGGAATCAGGGTTCTCCGTTCCCGGCAATGCAGGCTGCAAGAAAAGCAGCGGAAGAAGCATTGGACAAAGGCATAGTTGGTGTGCATATACGAGTCCGTGCACGCGGCGGTCACCATACAAAATCTCCAGGAGCAGGGGCGCAACCGGCAATACGGTCACTGGCAAAAGCCGGATTGAGAATAGGGATGATTGAAGACACAACTCCGGTACCGCATGATACTACGAGAAGGAAAGGCGGAAGGCGTGGGCGCAGAGTTTAATTTATAATTGAAATGAGACAATTCATTATACATAAACTCAGAATATAGTGGTTTGATGGGCATCAAAGTGTTAAAAAAAACGGACAGGGAAATCCATTTTGTTGTAGATGGCATTAAGTCGTCCTTTGCTGGCGCACTCAGAAGGATAATGATATCCGAAATCCCGACAATGTCAATTGAATGGGTAGATTTTAAAACAAACGACTCCGCCATGCCTGACGAGGTTCTGGCTAACAGGCTGGGTCAAATTCCGTTGACATACGACAAGAAAGCTTACAATTTTCCAAAAGACTGCAAATGTGAAGGCAAGGGATGTAGCCGTTGCCAAGTCAAACTTGGCATAGATAAAAAGGGTCCTGGGATTGTCTACTCGGATGATTTGAAATCGACAGACAGGAGCGTTTCATGCCCAATAGAAAAAATTCCTATAGTTGAACTTTTTGAAGACCAGAAACTTAAATTGAGTGCCATAGCACAGCTAGGAACGGGCAGGCAGCATTCGAAATGGAAAGGTGCCATTGTAGGTTACAAAAATCTGCCAAGCATCAAGATAAACGATATTCCAAAGGTCGATTTGGAGAAGTTCGTGAGCCTGTGTCCTAGGAACGTTTTCAAAATAAAGAGTGATAAACTTATTGTCACTGATCCTGTCAAATGCATCCTGTGTATGAGCTGTGTGGAAGCCAGCAAGAAGAATGAAATTGAGGTTAAGCCTGTTGAAGACACGTTTGTTTTCAATGTCGAATCAGCGAGCGGCTTTAAGGCAGAAGAAATTGTCGTTATGGCTCTGGAAATTCTTGGTACTAAAATGAAGGAATTTAAGAAAGCTCTGAAAAAACTGAAGTAAAACTAGATTTATTTCTAATACCAATATTTTAAATACAGCAGAGATTATCTGTTAAATGCTATTGCGGGGGTCGCCTAGTCTGGCAATGGCGCAGGGCTTAAGATTTTTGTCTTAAGCGCAGATATTCAAGATGACGAAATAAGAAACCCTGTGGCTTAGTGCCTTCGTGGGTTCGAATCCCACCCCCCGCATCCAAGTTTGCAAAGTGGTCAGATGGCTATTAGCGGAGTTTGCGCATGCTGCGGTAGGCACACGCTTGCTTTGTACACATGCAAAGCGTGCGGCAACAGGTGCTGCCCTAACTGCATAGACCCGAAATCTGGGTTTTGCAAGATGTGCAGCGGAATAAAGCGTGCGCATTAGTTACTATAAAGACTTTTAAGTATTCTCTGAGATGTAGTAATAATGAAACCCGGAGATTTCGTAGAAGTTGACTATGTTGGTCGGATAAAAGGTACAGGAGAGATATTCGACCTGACATTGGAAGAAGTCGCAAAAAAAGAAAACATACACAATCCTAAAGCTAACTATAGCCCTGTTGTGCTTATCCTAGGTTCTGGATTTATAATAAAGGGCCTTGACGAGGCCTTGCGGAAAATGAAAGTAGGGGAAAAGAAGAAGATAGAAATAAAGCCCGAAGATGCGTTCGGGCAGAAGAGAGACGAGCTTGTGAAGCTGTTGCCGGAATCAAGATTCAAAGGGCAGAAAGTTGATCCATTCCCCGGAGCTGTTATAAATATCGGCAACATGAGGGGAAAAATAGTCAGTGTTGATGGAGGGAGGGTGAAAGTAGACTTCAACCACCCACTCGCAGGAAAGGTCATAGAGTACAATATTGAAGTCAAGTCCCTAGTCAAAAAGCAGGATGACAAGATAAAGGCTGTAGTGAAATATTTCACCGGAGTAGACGATGTTGAAGTGTCTGTAAAGGACAATACAGCAGAAATAATCGTAAAGAAAGATGTTGACATAGTAAGGCCCGTTAAAAGTATGGTCGCGGAAAATGTAATAAAATGGTGCGGCGTTGAAAACGTCAAAATATCGGAAATCTTTGAAAAACCCAAAACCCCCACTGGAAAATAAATATTTTCACTTGTGAATTATTATTATCCAATCATGAATCTGGTGTAATGGACTATGGGAATAAGACAGCTTCAAAAAAAGAAGTTCAAAAAGGTTGAAAGCGTGCGTTCGGATGACGAAGAGATAAGGTCGCTGCTCGAAGACAGAAAAACGAGAATAAAGGTTGTCGGTTGTGGAGGTGCCGGAAACAATACTATAACGCGGCTTCTGCAAGTCGGGATAACCGGGGCTGAAACAATTGCAATAAATACCGATGCCCAGGCTCTGCTTTATACCGATGCCGACAAGAAGATACTTATTGGAAGGGAGCTTACTGGCGGGCTTGGTGCTGGCGCCAATCCGTCTTTGGGAATGGAAGCTGCCAGAGAGACAAAAGACGAGATAAAATCTGCACTCCGTGGCTCTGACATGGTATTTTTAACATGCGGTCTTGGAGGGGGAACTGGAACTGGTAGCATACCTGTTGTTGCTGACATAGCGAAAAAGATGGGAGCGCTAACGGTTGCCATTGTAACCTTGCCTTTCACAATGGAAGGTAGGCAAAGGATGCAGAATGCAGTAGAAGGGCTGAAAAATCTTGACGGAACTGTAGACACTTTGATCGTTATACCCAACGACAAGCTGCTAGAGATTGTGCCTGACGTAAGTATCGGAACCGCTTTCAAGATAGCTGACGAAATTCTTGTCAATGCGGTAAAAGGTGTGACAGAACTGGTAACAAAGCCTGGTCTCGTAAACCTGGATTTTGCCGACATACGAGCTGTCATGGGAAACGGCGGTTTTGCAATGATAGGCATGGGAGAAAGCAGTACTGAAAGCAGGGCGTTTGAAGCTGTTGAAAGGGCTCTCAACAATCCGTTGCTGTCAATAGACGTGGAAGGGGCGACTGGCGCCTTGATAAACGTTACTGGCGGTCCAAACGTTACTATGCGCGAAGCCCAGCAAATAGTAGAGGCTGTTTCAAGCAGACTTTCGGAAGACGCGAAAATAATATGGGGAGCTCAAGTGTCTGAAGAACTTGGGGAAAGTGTGCGCGCGCTTATCGTTGTGACAGGCGTTAAGTCGCCTCAAATATTTGATCCCGGAAAGTTTGTGGGAAAACCGAAAAAAGACATAGAGCACGTGCTAGGTGTAGAGTTTCTAGAATAAGGTGTGATTATGGATTTTGACATAAAAAAAAGGCTTCAGAATTATTCGCGTGTCCTGAAAATTGCCAAGAAACCTGACCTTGAAGAGTTTTCGGACTCTGTTAAAATATGCTTTGTCGGATTGGTTGTTGTGGGTATAATAGGGTTCCTTGTTTACATTTTGTCCATAGCAACCCCTCTGGGTTAAATGCTAATCTTTATAACAGTTTGGTAATTAATTATTGGTAAAGTAATTTGATATGATGTGATAAAATGATATACACTGTAAAAACGGTAGTTGGGCGGGAAAACATAGTCATAGATTCCATAGCAATCAAAGCCAGGGCAGAGAACCTGAAAATCGATGCGCTGGTTCATCCCGAAGAGATAAAAGGATACATCTTTGTAGAAGGAGACATAAAGGACATAGAGAAAGTCGTGCAGATGGTAATGCACATAAGGGGTATTATCAAAAAGCCATTAGACATAAAAGAGATACAGCGATTCTTGCATCCAAGGAAAGTGGAGATAAAGCTCAATGTGAAAGATATCGTCGAAGTTATTGGCGGACCGTTCAAAGGAGAGAGGGGAAAGGTCACCAGATACGATCCGACAAAACGTGAAGTAACAATCGAATTGCTGGATGTTACAGTTCCTATACCTGTCACTGTAAACGTTGAATTTGTGAAGCTTTCAGAACGTGTTAAAGAATAGGCGATTGTATGGCTGAAAAGGATACATTGGACATGCTCGTAGAAGGAGGGAAAGCTAGCCCTGGCCCTAATTCTGCACAAAAACTTTCTGCATACAAGATCAACATAGGCGACGTTTTCAAAAGTATCAACGAGAAGACGTCTGAATACATCGGTATGCAGGTACCTGTGAAGATAATCATAGACAAGAGTACGAAAGAGGTCGAAATAGAAGTTGGAATTCCCCCAACTAGCAGCCTAATTAAAAAAGAACTTGGAATAGAAAAGGCCAAGCTCACGGAAGAGGACAAGACAGCTGGCAAGACTGTTCTTGGAAGTTTGACCATGGAGCAATGCATTAGAATTGCAAGAATAAAGATGCCCCAGATGCTTGTGAAAAATCTGAAGCAAGCCGTGAAGCAGATTGCTGGCATCGTTGTGTCTATGGAAGGAATTCAGATTGAAGGAAAGACGGCTAAAGAAATCATAGAAGAAATAGACGAAGGAAAATGGGACCACTTATTTGGTTAAAAGCTTTGTCGTGTTTCTTACATCGTTCTTTAAATTGTTCATTCGTTTCTGTATGAACTTCATGTGTTTCCAATCGACTATCAGTTCGCTGAATACGGCAAACGGCAGCGCAACTATCGCTGCTACGATTATGACATCGGACGTAATTACCGCATTTGTCGCATAGTGTATCGCTATCAGATCTTCGAATACACCCATAAGGACGCCCACTATAAAGAACTCTAACAATCTTAGTACATACTCTTTTCGCATAATACTTTTAAGTCTTTACAAACAAATAACTTTTACAATTTACCCGATACATACTGCTTAGGCAGGAGGGAGTTGAAAATGGATGAAAAGATACTTAATATCGTGAAGGGAGCAAGGTCCAATTCTAAGAAGCGTAAATTTTCTCAGAGTTTTGACTTAATAGTTAACCTGAAGCTGCTTAATCCTAAAAAACCCGAAAATAGGATAAGCGAAATAGTTGTTCTGCCAAAGGGTCGAGGCAAAGACGCAAAAATTATCATTTTTTCGGACACGATAAAGGGAGATGATTATAAGGTCTACAAATCGTCTGAACTGGGGAAACTCGTTTCTGATAAGAGGCAACTGAAAAAAATCACAGGAACCGCAGATTTCTTCTTAGCAGACCCAGCACTTATGGTTGAGATAGGAAAGAATCTTGGAAAAGTGCTGGCCCCAAAAGGCAAAATGCCTACGCCTATTGCCGGAGACCCTCAAACTATGATAAACAGGTATAAGAAAAGTATCAGGTTGAGAGTGAAGGAATCTCCTGTCATACAGTGTTTGGTTGGGACGGAAAGCATGAAAGATGAGGAGGTTGCAGAGAATGTAGAGTTTGTTTTGAAGTTTTTGGAAAGGAAATTGCCAAAAGGTAGGAACAATATAGGAAATGTTATGATAAAGCTCAGCATGGGAAAACCTGTAAAACTGGAGGCTTGATTGAAAAAAGGTGTTTGATATGGTAAGAGAAAGCAAAGTAAAGCTCGTTGAAAAGGTCAAGGACGTTATGAGTAAGTATCCTGTGATCGGTATTATTGACATGCATAAAATGCCGAGCAAGCAGCTGCAACAAATAAGGAAGGGATTGAGAGAGAAGGCCGTTATAAAGATGACCAAGAAGACCATACTGAAATATGCGTTGGAAAGCATGAAAGATGAAAAAATCAAGCAGATTGAAAATTATATGCCGAAACAGCCGGCAATCATCATGACCGATCTAGAACCATTTAAGCTGTATTCAATGGTTAAAAATCTGAAATTCAAAACATTCGCAAAGAATGGCGACATAGCAGGGGAGGACATATGGATATCCGCAGGCCCGACTAGCCTGTTGGCAGGTCCGGCAATAAGTGAATTCCAGCAAGCGGGCGTCCCGGCAGGGATAGAGGCTGGGAAAATCGCGATTAAAAAGGACAAGCTGCTCGTTAAGGGAGGAGCTCCAATAAATGATACCCAAGCGAATATATTAAGAAAGCTTAATATAGAACCGATAGATGTCACGTTGAATATCGTTGCCGTTTATGATAGAGAAGTCGTATACACGGAAGACGTACTGGGATTAGTACTAACGTTCCCTACTATGGTGCCTCAGGCATTCAGGAATGCATTGAACCTGTCAGTGAGCGTCTGTTACCCGACAAAGGAAAACATAAAATATCTGTTATCAAAGGCCTATATGGAGGCTAAGGCAATCAGCGGTCTCGTTAGAGACGGCGTCGAACAAAAAGAGGAAAGCGGCGAAGTGCATACAGAAGAGACCAAAGACGAAGCTGTAAACGAAAAGGATGGAGATAAGGAGGTGTAAGCTGATGGAATACGTATATTCAGCATTGTTGCTTCATTCAGCTGGAAAACCGATAAACGAAGAAAATGTGAAAAAGGTTCTCGAAAGTTCAGGAATAACTCCTGACCAGAACAAGATAAAGGCATTGGTAGCAAGCCTTGAAGGTGTTAACATAGAAGAAGCTATGCAACAGGCAGCTGTTAGCGTGGCAACAGCACCAGCGGCTAGCGAAAAGAAGGAAGAAGAACCTGAGGAAGACGAAAGCAAGAAAGCTGAAGAAGCTGCAGCAGGATTGTCTGCATTGTTCGGATAAAATTCAAAAGTTGAGAAAACAGAGTGAGTTTATGGAAAAACTCATTGAATTGAGTAAGAAGATAAAAGACAAGAATCTAAGGAAAATGGTAGTCGAATTTCTAAGGAATCCGACTCCGTCAAACTCTCATTTCAAAAAGTATCCGAAAATGAAGATAGAAGATGCTGTAACTCCATTTTCTGCCGGCGGGCCTATGTCTGAGCCGGTTGAAAGAGACGTTCTTAACCACACTATAGCTCTTTCGGAGGCGTGTGAAAAGATGGCAGACATTTTGGAAAAAAATTATGGACTACCGTTGGATAGAGATAGTCTGATAG
>CAYVFQ010000031.1:0-7321 GCA_964451045.1 uncultured archaeon | reverse complement strand
ACCCCCTGGGGATTTCTGTTTTCCGTCCCCTGGGGAATTCAGCTTACCATTTCCAAGCGTTGACCGATCTCTGAACAGCCAGACGAACGTGCTCCCTGCGGGCCGTTTTAACGGCGTGCGCTCGTATTTTATATCCTGTTCACCGGATCAAAGCATGTGAGGCGGTGTTGCGATGTAGTTCAGGTACTTTATAGGAAGCAGTCTGCAGACCTCCATTCTCCGCCTGCTAATCAGCAGATGGGGCTTATACTGCTTCCAGTCAAGATATAAGAAAGAACGCCTTTGCTGCTTTCAAGCGAGCTAACAAACTCAGCACAAGCAATTCGCAAGCCGCTCGCGAAGTTACTATTGTTGTTCAAATGCAGCAAGCGAGATAATATGTTATATTGCAAAAGAGAGTATGCATACTGGAGTGTTCTACTATGGAAAATGAAGGATTATTATAAAACCTGGGGTCTCATACAATACTGATAAAATTATTCCCAAAAATTTCGCATATGTAGAGCGATATGTAGCATTCCTAGATATCTTAGGATTTTCGAATTTTATTAAGGAGTCTTTAAATGACCAAGACGCACAACGCAGTATCAATGCTGCTTTAACATCTATTTATATTTTTCAACCTTCAAAATATCTTATTGATCCAAATGGAATACATATAAATCTACCACAAAATCCTGATGGAATTAGAACATATGTCTTTTCGGACAACATACTTATTTCCGCTCCAGTAACACCAGGTGGACTCAATAAATTGATTAATGAATCATGGAATCTATTCGGCAAGCTATTATATAGTTGTTCCGTCTTACTACGAGGAGCAATTTCTAAAGGACAGCTTTATGATGATACTCAAATAGTTTACGGACCAGGACTTATAGATGCATACAAAAAAAGTAGCGAAATTGCTTATTACCCAAGAGTAATGCTAAGTTATGATGTTGCAGAAGATTATAGAGTCTACTCCGATAATAATAAATCATCAGGAATCGCAGTTAGAGAGTTCGATCCAACATATTGTAAAGAAATAAATCTGATACTAAATACTATTCCAATAAAAGAAGATTATGACGGGATAAATTTCATTGACATACTTTCATGTTATCCAACATGGCTGGAAAAATATGACCCAAAAAAACAATAGGAAATTTAACTCATGCAAAATGGATGTCATTCGTTAGAAAATTTATAGTAAAAAATCTAAAAACACAAAAAAATGAAAAAAATAAGAATGAAATACATTTGGTTTAAAAATTATTTTAACAGTGCCATTGAAAGATATGCTGAGTACAATATATGCAAAATCTAGGATGGCGATATAAATTTTCTATGGACCCAATCCGCCAGTCGTGTTCAACGGGAACGAAGAATGTCTAAAATAGCAGTACACTTCATAGGTTTTCTAGTAAATGTCGATGATTCAATTCTTAAATTGGACTTGGGGGATGGCTTTGTTATTGTAAGAAAATCTCAACAAGAAATAATTAAGTTTCTTTCAAAAATAGAATTTCATTATGGGGTGAACGGGACAACTAAAGGCGTATTAGGCTTTGCTGCAGATGGAAGTCCCCTTGGATATTACTGTATAGTCAAACAGAATGTAGAAGAACTTGAAAGCACGGCTCAAGGCGGCGTGGTAATCAGCTTAAGTAAACTAAAGGGAATTGGGCAGTCTATAAGGAATAAGATTCGCTTGTTGAGACTTTTCAGGGAAGGAAATGTGTTTTTGCGTTTCTCATGTTTCTATCATATGAAGGATTCAGAACCTGCTGTTTTACAAATAGATAGAGAGGGTCCCTTAGCCGATACCACAATATTTGAATTGCGTGATAGCGATATTACTAATGCGCAATTGTTTCTTACCAATAACAAAATTCCTTTTGATAATCCTCAAGTCCAGTTAGCTTTTGATAGTTTTGAAATGTCTTATGAGTCTTACAACCGCAGTTTGTCATTCTTATCGCTTATGATAAGTTTGGAGACACTACTTAATCCAAGTGATCATGAGCTACGGTATAGAGTGTCAAGAAACGCCGCAGTTCTCTTGGGAAAGAATAAAGAGCATTCTAGGAGTATCTTTTCTAAAGTTAAGGCCCTCTACGATAAAAGATCCAAGCTTGTTCACACAGGCAAACATGAGACGATAGACTATCAAGATGTATTGGATTTACGAGGATATGTGAGGGAGACAATCAAGAAAATGACAAGAATAGGTGGTGACAGAGGTCTTATTTTAGATACATTGAATGCTTGTGGATTTGGCGAACGACCGTGGAGACAATGAAGGTAACATAACGAATCGCTTCTGCAGATTTAGCTATTGTCACGATGATTGAATGTCGGCGTGCTCTATCAATCATCGCGCCAATACTTCGCCTTTGGCTTGGCCGCCAAACTGTTGAGCTCTGGCTTTATATTGTCTTATTAGGGTTTAAAAATGGAATATTCACAGTTTGAAACAATCAGGTACATAGAGGAGCAAATTGCCGGTTTCGAAGCAATACTTCGCGTAAACAGTCTATTGCGTGTAATTGGTCTAAGTAGCAAGAAAATTCAGGAACAGAAGAGAAAAATCGCTGAATTGAAAGCGCAACTTAAAGTAATTAAGGAGACGCCGACAAAGTTTAACCGGATCTTTTCAGATCGCGGTTGGGTGGCATACGACAGTCTGAATCACCAGTTGATGATAGAAATGATTCAATTGAGCGAAACTGACTCAATCGAAAAAGCCGAGTCAAAAATGCTTGATTATTTATCACCTGAGAATTTACGCTTCGAATATTTAAGACTAAACGCCCTTCCAGAGCTGCGAAGAAGGTCGAAGTTCCTTGAATACGCGAAAGCTGATTACGCTGCCAAACGATACTATGCCGTAGTTCCTATTCTTTTGATGATTATTGATGGCACAGTCAATGATATCCTAAAGAAGGGATTTCATTCTGACAAAGCCGATTTGGATGTATGGGAAGCAATCACAGGTATCGACGGTGGAATTAATAAGATAAAATCGATATTTAGTAAGGGAAGGTACGTAACCCGGGATGAGCCGCTGGATCTCCCATATCGAAATGGGATTCTTCACGGGACCGATTTGGGATACGATAGCTACCTCATCGCGGCCAAATGTTGGCACTTTCTATTTGTTGTTCGTGACTGGGCTTTGTCAAAGCAATCTGAGGCAAAGCGAAAAGCCGATTTCGAGGAAGAGAAAAAGCCTACACCACTGCGTGAGTCTCTAAAACAGCTCCAACGTATCGAAAAGGAAAAGGCCGCGATTAAAAACTGGAAAAAACGTGAAATAAATCAATCGTATATTGATGAGATAAACGAAAATGACGATATTCCAAAACGAACTCCTGAGTACATTGCGAAACAATTCCTGTCGCTTTGGGTTAAGAAAAACTACGGATACATGGCAAAACTGTACTGGGCCCAATACTTTCCCAATTCAAAGCCAATTATACGCGAAATACGTAATCAATTCAGTGTCTGGCCACTAACATCGTACCATATTCAGAGCATTGAAGATGAGGCACCGGGAATCTCTGAGATCATTGTCGATGGGATTTTGGAAGACAATAAAGTCGCTCATTTTAAAATGAGAATGTTGTACGAAGGGGAAGATGGATTCGCGAAGCCAAGAGATATTGATTCAGGAAATTGGAAATTAGCGTTTGTAACTGAAAGATAGACAATATAAAATGGCGCTGCACAGAGACGCCTTCTCGCTCGCTTCGCTCGCTGCGAGGGCGCTTGTGAGCTTATCGTTATACTGCTCTAAGAGAAAATATCAGTGGAATGCAATCATTCGAAAATAGAATTAATAAACCCATTTGAAATAATTCGAAAGTATAGGTGCCTTGAATGCGGTGAAGTAATGATGTGCTCCTGTGAGAAGACTGTGGGTTGTTACTTTGTTCCGCACCAACTAGGTTTTGGTAGAGTACTAAGTACTCAAGAAACCATTCCTGTTACAATTGGATTTCAAGATAATATCTGCCCAAAATGTAGAAATGAGAAAGTACAACCTTATCCAAGAAAAGAACTTTATGGTTCTTCAAGTAAGATAAAACGATATTATTGGAGAGAAATATTATTCGAGTATATTAGACTATTCAAAGAATACGCTGATAAGGAGGGTATATATCAATATGATGAAGCGAGGGAGAAATTCACAGAAGAGCTAGAGAAGTGTAAAGAACAAGCCTTAATTAATATCAAGCAGCTCCATAAAGAAAAACCACTGTATGCTTTCAACGAGCCCTCTCAACAGGAAATCATTAATAAGTATAAAGTTAAAGTAATTAATTACGAATGCACGTATGCGAAATCAGATAGTAAGAAAGCAGCAATACTTTACAACAAAAATATCTATACCGCTGAAGAATATGTACAAGAGAGATTCAAGGAGCAAGGGTATAAGTCTACACTACTGGAGAGCGTACCAATTCACGTGCTATTTGCTACTTTCATGTATCAAGTGATTGAGGATCTATCTGATCCAAGAGTTAGGACATGTATGTTCGGAGATCGAACAAATCGCGGTAAGCTGATTTATGCCAACTTCCCAGATGATTTTGGTACTTCTGGATATTATGAGCGTAGAGAAAATAAAATAAAAGATCATTTAGATGAAATCAACTACGAAAAAGAAGAATTATTATGGTTGTTCGATTATTGGGTTGATAACAAATATAGTGGTACTCTCAGGCAGTATTTGTGGGCGTATAAAGAAGAAAAAATTAGAATAGCAAGATTATTAATAAAGATACTACCAGGCGAATGCATAAAAAACATTTTGTACTACTTAATTAAAGATTATTGGAATAGATATTGTGGATGGCCAGATATTCTTTGTTACAATGAAAATGGATATTTTTTATTAGAAGTGAAAACAGGCGGTGATAAGCTAAGCGAGGATCAAAGGAATTGGATTAAAGGAAATCATGACGAACTAAAAATGCCTTTTAATCTGGTAAAATTACATAGAAAAAAATAGAGCGGTATAATATGTTATACTAGCCCGATAAGCAGACCGGATGAACTGTGGCTGAACAAGATGTAAACGGCTTTCTCAAACGAGTATCTCAAGCAGGGTTCGATCCATCTCCCGGATTCGTGCTGACGAAGTCCGAATGGGAAAACCGCTTTGCTGCGACTAGAGGCAGCGTTAAAAACATCCTCCAGTTCGGGCTGATGCTTCCTGGTCTCATTCCATTTCAAGATGGAAGAACGATCATCGTGCCTCATGATGACGGCACCAGCCTCGTACTGATCTTTGGATGGGTCGAGGACCGCATGTTGTACACAGGAGGTATGCTGCCACAATTTGGGGTTCAGCAGTCAAAGGCTCGTTCTCGGTGCGAGGTTAACGTCTTCTATGAACGTCCTTTCGAGGAGACACTGAAAAGCCGACACTCCAAGGATAACCTCAGTGAGTTGCAGGCCGTAGCCCAGATGATCGATCGTGCTGTGGCTGTGATTAACGCTATCATCATAGCGTATTCGGCCACTGAGACCCGGTTCGACATTGCTCCTATTGATAGGTGGAGTCTTGAGTTCGGAATCGTCTACCGGATCATTTGTCTCCCCGACTTTTCATCCAGACATGGTGTGGTCATGAACCACGTGCGCTCACCTAGCGTTCAGACCATTCAACAGTCAACAGACCAAGAGACTGCAATTCTTCGGACCGTTTCCCGGATACTCCAGGGGAACTTCCCATTCTATCACTCTCAGACTTGGTATCAGAAGGCTCGGGAGGCGTTTCACGTCGGTCGGTATGCTGACTCCATAGTCTTCGTGAACATTAGTTTAGAGGTGTTCATACGCCGTATAGTCTTCATGCACTGGCGGAAGAACGCTGGCATCTCTCAAGACGAGGCCATTGCCATGTTTGATAACCTGCCGTTCATGAGGATCATGAAGTCAACCATGCCAGACATTCTCGGGGGTAGCTGGGACATCAAGAAGGCAGACTCGCCTGTGGGAAAGTGGTACAAGGATCTTTATTCGCTGAGAAACAGGGTCATACACGCTGGGCATCAGCCTAGCGAGTCTGAGATGCTGAGAGCTATGACGGCATTCAACGAGGTCAGCCGATTCCTCGTGACCCAGATTGAGAAGAGTAAGAAGCGCCATCCATGGCTCTATGAGATCGTGTACAAGGCAGTATAACCTCGGATTCGAGCTGACGCGGTATTGGCTGTGGAAGGGTCTGAGGCTTTGACAAGAACTGCGCGCCCTGCTCTCATTCGGCCGCGCAGCTCAATCCGCCGTTCGGCATCATAGGGATATTTGGTAAACACGATGGATAACGACAAATCAGAAGACATATCTAAAGAGATTATTAGTCATTACACAGAATCATACGACGAATCTATGCGGCTGGCTGATGGATTCGGTAATCTCGAACGAGAAAGAACACAAGAATTGATCGCGCGATTCCTACCAAAACATAAATCTATAGTGATAGACATTGGCGGGGCATCCGGCATTCACTCGTTTTTTATTGCAGAAATGGGACACAATGTTCATTTGGTCGATCTTGTTCCTAGGCACATCGAACAGGCAAGAAAGCGAATGTACGAACAAGAGGCACCGCAGCTCGCCAGCACACGCGTTGGTGACGCTCGTGCCCTGGATTTTCCTGATAATTTCGCAGATGTTATCATATCGCATGGACCATTATACCATTTTACCGACAGATATCATCGATTGAAATCTATATCGGAAGCAAAGCGTATTTTGCGACCGGGTGGATTACTTCTTGCATTCGCAATAAACCGCTATGCAGGTGTCGTGTATGGAATTACCAGAGGATATATCTACGATGCGGCATACATGAACATGACCAAAGTTGAAGTTGACACAGGATTACGAAAGGATCCACCGAGTTGGTTGAATACGTTTAGGAGTGCGTTCTTTCACCACCCGAAGGAACTTGAATCCGAATTGATAGAAGCAGGGATGGACTTTGATACAGTACTAGGTATTATTGGACCTACATGGTTAGTCCCTGATCTTGACAATGATTGGAGCGATCCTGAGAAACGAAAAATTCTTGTCGAAACATCACGCCTTCTTGAGAAGGAACCGATATTGGGACCTCGTTTACTCGCGATCGCCAGAAAGCCAAAATGAAAAATGCAGAGCCGAACATCTCGTTGGACCCGACCGCGGAGTACTGATTGGAAACAGTTGGTGAGATGACGAACAGTGTTGGCGAATATCGATACAGCGCGGCGGGTCAACTCGTCGTTGAGGCTGTAGAAAAAGTACCGTTTTTGTTGGATCTGAAGTAGAATAGGGGAAATGTTTA
>CAYVFQ010000030.1:0-7560 GCA_964451045.1 uncultured archaeon | reverse complement strand
TATACGGGTAGAACCGATTTAACCGGCATTGAAAATTCAGTTATTAGACTTGGTTAGATGAACTATCTGAATTTTGCATATGGTAATGTATGGCTTGTAGTATTTCCCATGTTCGCTGGCATAGTTTTAATAGCAGATAATTTGCGCAAATCTGACAAAAAAAATGTGATGACTATATTGACTTTAATCATGTTCATAATCCTTTCAATCTCGTTCTTAGCCGTGACCAACCGGTCGGAAGATACAGCGAGATATACGTTAATATGGGTCCCTGTAATATCAATTATCGCCGCCAATTATCTGGATGAAATATATCTATTTATTAGCAATTATCAAAAGTACTTGGCATTAGTTGTAATTTTAATAGTTATCTGCCTCCTCTTTTACAATGCCACATTAAAAATAGTAGAAATGCGTCAAGTAAAGGAATCGTTTCCTACATCATTTTTTGAAGCATGCGACTGGATAAAGGAAAATACACCAGAAGATTCACTTATATCCACTGTATGGACTCATAGAACATCTTACAGTTGTCAAAGACGAGTTGCAGGTAGTTCTGCTGATATGGCACTAAGTAATAATGTTAGTCATATTTTATCAACAGCAAACGAATTCGGTATAACTCACATATTTATACAGAAATTTAGCTTGAGCAACGAGGCTCTTTCAGAGAAGTACCCAATAAGTTATGTTCAGCTATTAGATGAAAATACAGATTACTTTGAAAAGATATTTGAAAATGGCCCATCTCTGGACCAATGTATACAACAAGGTAGTTGTGATGGCAATATTGTTTATAGAATAATAAAATATGAATAATTATTAAGAATGCGAATAGATATTGATACTATGTGGATTTTACCATTTTCAATGCTTGTTTCGTTTATAACAACGTTTCTAATTACTCCTTATTTCATGCAATTTCTCAAGGCAGGCGGTGTTGTAGGCCTAGATTTGCATAAAAAGAACAGGCCAAAACTACCGACCAGTGGAGGTACTTGTGTTGCTTTTGGCATCCTTGCTGGAATGTTAACGTACATAGGATTGACTACTTTTCTGATAGGAATAAATTTGAACCTGACAAACCTATTGGCTTTCCTTTCTAGTGTCTTAATAGTGTTGTTTGTCGGGTTCTTGGACGACTTGAATGTAAAAGCAAAGGCAGTAATAACAAAAGAAGGGCTCGACATAAGAGTTGGATTCCCACAATGGGCCAAACCTCTATTGACGTTGCCGGCGGCTATACCACTTATGGTCGTGAACGCCGGCGTGACAACCATGTCCATACCATTTTTAGGAATAGTTGACTTTGGGATAACGTATCCTCTTATACTGATACCTGTGGGCGTCGTAGCTGCAAGTAATGCGGTAAACCTTTTAGGCGGTTTCAACGGATCGGAAGGTGGAATGGGACTAGTTTACCTACTAGGCCTTGGTGCATTTGCACTCACGATGAATAACCTTGTTGCTATTATATTTTTGACTTCTTTTGCTGCTGTAGCTGGATATATAAAGTATAACTGGTATCCAGCCAAAATTCTACCTGGGGACAGTCTTACATATTTGCTTGGCGCGGTCGTAGCATCTGGAGTTATTCTAGGCAATATGGAAAAAATTGGTGTCATCGTTATGATTCCTTTCATAATAGAATTTTTATTGAAGGCTATGTCGAGGTTTAAGGCTAGCTGCCTTGGAAAGTTGCGCGACGATGGAAAATTAAGCCCTCCATATGGAAAGAAGATTTACTCTTGGACACATATTATTATGAATTTCGGCGAATTTACTGAACTTCAAGTGACTCTGATACTGATTGCGATTCAGATTGTATTTACTATAATTCCCTTTTTGGGAATAGTTTAGAAACTTCTTAAGCTGTTAATTAAAACAACGATTTAAAGATATATTAAAGTAAATTTCTATATGAAATCGTCCAAAAATCATGAGTACAATAAACAACCATTGGTTTCTCTTATAGTTCTCACATATAACGGGAAAGAGGATACAATCGAATTTTTGGAATCATTGAAAAAGACTGATTATCCAAACTATGAAATCATAGTCGTTGACAATGCATCTACTGATGGTACCACAGAAGCAGTTATAAAGAAGTTCAAAAATATTAAGGTAATTGAGAATAAAAAAAACCTAGGATTTGCCGGTGGCATGAACTCTGGTATTAAAGAAAGTAAAGGAAAATACGTTGTATTATTGAACAATGACTTTGTTGCATCACAAAAAGAATGGCTTTCATTACTCGTTAATGCTGTGGAGTCGGATGATATTGTTGGAATTGCAATACCGATGATATTGTATTATGATACAGACATTATAGAGAGTCTTGGAAAAACTATGCCTGGTATATTCACAAAGTTGATATCAACGACTTTCCTTCTTGGTCATAAAAAGAAGGACAAAGGTCAATTTAGGGAAAAGATAGAAATAGTTGCTGGTAATGGCCTTGTTAGACGTGATGTTTTTGAAGATATAGGTCTTCTCGATGAAAAAATGTTTATCTATTTTGAAGAAATGGATTTTAGCTTTCGTGCAAGGCAAGCTGGATATAAAGTTATCTGTGAGCCTAGGTCGAAACTGTGGCATAAGGGTTCTGCCACAATAAAAGAAGGATCTTATTTCGCGATATATCACAACTATAAAAACAAGATAAGGTTCATTCTGAAAGATTATGATTCTATATCAAAAGTATTCGCCTTATCGTTTAATTCTATCTATTACATCTTCCTAATAATCTCGTATAGTTTGAAAGGTAGGCCTGATTTGAGCAAAGCTGTGATAGATGGTGTTATATGGAATTTTAGGAATTGGAAAGATTACGTGTGACTATCTATTGCTTTTGACTCTTGTTCCAAAGGAAATTACTTGATCTCATCAGCGAAGGGAATGTCCCAGCATCTGACCAGAAACCGTCAAGTTTTATAGAATTCATCCGTTTGTTCTTTATATAAAAATTGTTAACATCCGTTATCTCAAGTTCTCCTCTGGCGCTAGGTTTCAGCGTTCTTATAAAATCGTATACATCCGCTGGATATACGTACAGACCTGTAACAGCGTATTTCGACTTTGGATTTTTTGGTTTCTCTTCTATACTTATGACATTTCCACCATTGCCCACTGTTGCCACACCGAATCTATGAGCATCTTCGACTTCTTTTATGAATATCGAAGCCATTCCGTCTTCTTTCAACATGTCTCCAGTAATTACTGCATCTTCAAAAACGTTGTCTCCAAGGATAACCGCTAACTTCTTGCCTTGAGCAAAGTTCTCAGCTAGCAACAATGCATGAGCTATTCCCTTTGGTCCATCTTGTATTTTGTAAGTAATATCAACACCAAATTTCTCTCCACTTCCAAGCAGTTGCATAAAGTGGCTAACTGACTCTCCTCCAGTAACAATAAGTATATCTTTTATCCCACTTTTTATCATAGTTTCAAGAGGGTAGTATATCATTGGTTTGTTAAAGACAGGTAATAGATGTTTGTTAGTGACAAGTGTGCACGGGTGCAACCTAGTGCCTGTACCACCCGCTAAAATCACTCCTCTCATGGAACTTACCTTGATTTAATTGTTAATAGTAACATTAAAATATTTAATTAATATCTTTCCATTATAGCATACCCTTAAGTGGTTTAAATGGATGAAGAAGCCAAAAAGAATTTTCAGAAATATTTGAAAGAGTTCTACAAAGACGAGAAAGAAAAGGAGTTCATACCAGAATCGTCCAGAGTTCAATATGCAGGAGCTATATTTGACGAGAATGAAGTCATGTCAATACTGAACAGCGTTCTAGATGGATGGTTCGGCTTGGGTAAATCTGCTAGGGAATTTGAGTCTAAGTTTTCTGACTACATCGGCGCTAAAAGAACTGTTCTTACGAATTCAGGATCCTCCGCGAATTTACTTGCACTGTCGTCATTAACTTCCAAAGAAATCACAACTCATTTGAAAAAAGGGGATGAAGTAATAACAACAGCTATGGCATTTCCTACTACTCTTAATCCAATATTACAAAACGGGCTAATACCAGTTTTTTTGGACGTTGAATTGGGAACTTACAATGTAAATCCTACTGATTTGGAAGAAGCATTGACTGACAAAACAAAGTTGATATTTTTGGCCCACGCATTTGGCATCCCAAATGAAATGGATAAAATAATGAAGTTCGCCAAAGACAATGACTTGTTTGTGATAGAAGATAATTGCGACGCTCTTGGTTCAACTTACGATAACAAAAAGACTGGATCGTTTGGAACGTTGTCTACTTGTTCGTTCTATCCGTCGCATCACATAACAATGGGAGAAGGTGGCTCAGTCTCAATAAATTCAGATGATGAAACGCTTTATAGGGCTATAAAATCCTTTAGAGACTGGGGACGGGCATGCTATTGTAGTCATGATGAAACAAGCCCCAATGGAGCATGTAATAAAAGATTAGACTTTAAAGTTGATGGGGTGCCGTACGATCATAGATATGTATATACACACAGAGGATATAATCTCAAACCGATAGAACTTCAGGCTGCTATGGGAATTGAACAACTTAAAAGACTTCCAGAATTTATTAGAAAACGTAAGAAAAATTTTAAAGTATTATATGAAGAACTCAAAAACTATGAAGATTATTTCATTTTACCAAAAGTACCCAAAAAGGCAGATCCATCATGGTTTTGCTTTCCGATTACATTGAAAAATAACTCACCTTTTGAACGGAGAGACATTATATCGTTTCTAGAGAAAAACAAAATACAAACGAGATTGTTTTTTGCAGGTAATGTGACTAGGCAACCAGCATACAAAGACATGGGGCATAGAGTAGTCGGAAATTTAAACAATTCCAATAAGATAATGAAAGATTCGTTTTTTGTTGGCGTTTACCCAGGAATAGATGAAGAAAGAATGAGTTATATGATAGGAAAGATTGAAGAATTTATGAAAAAATTTAGGTAGATTACTATGGAAATGAGAACAGTACTTATAACAGGCGGTCTAGGGTTTGTTGGAAGTAATCTATCTGAAGCATTAATTAAAAAAGGTTATAATGTGGTTCTCATATCAAGGAGCGATCGAAAAATAAGCAATATTAAAGGTTTTGAAGAAAAAGTTAAAATAGAGTATGGAGATGTTACAGATTTTGGATGGTTAGAAGGAATTGTACTTAAGCATATGCCAGACATCATATTCCACCTAGCCGGTCAGCTGACTTCATACGAGTCTTTTGAAAAGCCATTATATGACGTCGATGTCAATTCAAAATCTACTATTGTATTGTTGGAATCAATAAGAAAGTTGAACAAGCCATGCAGATTCATTTTAGGTAGCACTTTTTGGGTTCTTGGAAGACCAGAAAAAGTTCCTGTGGATGAAGATACCCCATCTGGCCCATTGAACATTTATGCAGCAAATAGACTGGCCAGTGAGAATTATTGCAAAATCTATAACAAAGTCTATAACATGGATACAGTCATAATGAGACTAACGAATACATTTGGAGCAAAGGAACAGTATAACAACCTAAAAAAAGCTGCACTTAACTATCTCATCTACAAGGGATACAAAGGCCAAGATATAACAATTTATGACAAGGGGAATTTCTTTAGAGATTATATATACGTTTCAGATGTTGTATCAGCTGCTATAGCGATTATGGAAAAGGGGAAAGCTGGAGAATGCTATTTTGTTGGAACTGGAATTAAAACCTGGTTCTATGATATCGGAAATTGGATAGAAGAATTGACAGATGGAAAAGTTGTGTACATAGAATCCCCTGATTACCATAAACGTATTAACGTTGGGAGTATCGTTATTGACAACAGTAAAATCAAATCGCTTGGATGGGAATGGAAAATATCTGTAAAAGATGGTATAAAGAAAGTCCTAGAGTATTATAAATCAATCGATGCTTAGTTGTTGATTAAATGAAAAAAATATTACTGTTTAGAGAAGACCGAACAAAGATAAAGACGTTCCAAGATTGCTACCATTAGATTAAATTATAAATTCTTTTCATTTCCTATGGAATATATATTAATAAAAAACTCTTTAAAATTGACGCCAAAATAATGGTAGTTGGTGAAAAAATGAAAAGAATGTTGGTAACTGGAGGTGCAGGATTTATAGGAAGCAATTTTGTAATCAGAATCCTTGACAAATATCCTGACATTGCAGTTGTTGTACTTGATAAGCTTACGTATGCTGGAAACGTGAACAATTTAAAAGATGTAGAAAAAAACCAAAGGTTTTCATTTGTCAAAGGGGATATTTGCGATAGAGATGTTACTGAAAGGTTGATTAAAGATTGTGACATAGTTGTCAACTTCGCTGCTGAATCACACGTAGACAGATCTATAGAAGATGCCAGTTCATTTATCAGAAGCAATGTTTTCGGCGTCTTTCGATTGCTAGAGGCATGTAGGAAATTTGAAGTAGAAAAGTTCATACAGATATCAACAGACGAAGTTTACGGAAGTATAGATTCTGGAGCTTTCACTGAAACTTCCATACTGAATCCTTCAAATCCATACTCAGCGAGTAAAGCAGCTGCAGATATGCTGGTAAGTTCCTATTTCACCACCTACGGATTGCCAGTTATTGTAACAAGAAGTAGCAACAATTATGGTCCTAGACAACACATAGAAAAATTAATTCCTAAAATGATTACAAATGCTATACAAAACAAAAAACTTCCGATTTATGGTGATGGAAAAAACGTGAGAGAATGGATTCATGTCTTTGATAATTGTGATGGAATAGATCTTGTGATAAATAAAGGAAAATATGGTGAAACCTACAATATAGGAAGCGGGAATGAAAGGACTAATATGGAAATAGTAAATCTTATTTTAGAAGAGTTAAATAAGCCAAAAGAGCTAATAGAATTCGTCAAGGATAGACTTGGTCATGATAGAAGGTATTCCTTGAATTCCGTGAAACTCAAAAAGATTGGATGGGAACCAAAACTAAACCTTAAGGAAGGAATGAAAGAAACTGTTAAATGGTATAAAGAAAATGAATGGTGGTGGAAAAACCTATGAACAATCAATTTGAAAAGAACCGAGAAGAAATAGATGGTAAAACTATACTTGTTACTGGTGGTACTGGAAGTTTTGGGCATGAGATAACCTCTTCGCTTTTAAAACTTAATCCAAAAGAAATTCTGCTTTTCAGTAATGATGAAAAGCAACAATATGATATGACAATTGAATACAAAGACAACGATATCTTAAAATTCGTACAAGGTGATGTCAGGGATTACTTGCGTGTATTAGACGTGACAAAGGGTGTGGATATAGTATTCCATGCAGCTGCGCTGAAGCATGTCCATATGTGTGAGAACCATCCATTTGATGCTATACAGACGAATGTGATAGGTGCTTATAATGTTAAGATGGCGAGCATAAGAAACAATGTAAAGAAGGTTGTCGCTATAGGAACAGATAAAGCTGTAAAGCCAGTGAACGTTATGGGAATGACAAAGGCATTACAAGAAAGGATAATTCTATCGAACTATGTTAAAAACCACAATACCAAATTTGTATGTGTCAGGT
>CAYVFQ010000029.1:0-7728 GCA_964451045.1 uncultured archaeon | reverse complement strand
CCGCCACTCGGACTCAAGATGACGTCGACAGATTTGCCCGTCTAGCGGGACAGGTGGAGAAAGGTATCAATTCAGATATATTCTTCCCCAATGAGAATTATATGTGTGGGAATTGCGGGTACAATGATACGTGTAAGAAATGGTAAATTAGCATTATATATGCCTTTTCTGTTATCACTGCACTGCATAATTCCTAAATTAATACACTCAAATTGGTTTTCCATTTTAATGCGATATCCCTTCAAATGATGTTAATTATTTTAATAACATACCTATAAGTTTACATTTCATTGAATTCTCTATAAATCACTTATTTATAAATAGTTATGAAAATGCAATTCATATTGATTACAAAAATCATATTAAAATCAAATAATATATCACAATTTTGTGATTTTTTTATTGACAATTATCACAATAATGATATATTATAAGTAAGAAAGGCAGTTAGATGCCAGAAATCACTGTAGTATTTTTTGCTGAGGAGAATAGATTATCACCATTGCTTGAGTGGCTAGACAAGTTACCGGCAAAAGTCCAGGATAAGTGTTTAGTAAAAATCGAAAGACTTAATGAGATGGGTTATGAGCTTCGCCGACCTGAAGCAGATATATTACGCGATGGTATCTATGAACTGAGAGTTGGATTTATGAATGTGAATTATCGTATATTATATTTCTTCTGTGGTCAGGAAGCAGTAATTTCCCATGGATGCATAAAGGAGAAGGAAGTTTCAGACAAAGATATCAATTTGGCGAAGAAACGAAAAGCTCTATATGAGCAGGATTCTGAGCGATATCGTTATAAGGAGTAAGGCCATGGGAAAAAGAAAGGAGACAACTAATGCTGTAGAAATCCTACGTCGTCGGTATATAGAAGGTAAACCAGAGCGAGAGGCTTCATTACAAACCGAGAGGATTAATGCCCAAGTTGCATCTATGATATACGAACTTCGCAAGGAAGCAGGATTGAACCAAGGGGAATTGGCAGAACTCGTTGGGACCGCACAATCTGCAATTAGTCGATTAGAAGATGCTGATTATGAAGGTCATTCCCTTTCAATGTTAGGGCGAATCGCTCGCGCCTTAAATCAAAGGCTAATGGTACTAATGACAGCCGATGACGAGGAGATTGGAACTGTCCGGTATGTATTTAGAGTAATCATGCAAGATCTTCGGAGAAAGTATAGGTTAAGCATCGACGAATTGGCACAAAAATTGGATATTGATCGAGAAGAAGTTATAGCAATGGAAAGAAATTATGGCTATCGGCCATCACCGCTAACCTTACACAAACTCAGTGAATTTTATGGTATTCCTCATCGACAACTCGCAGCACTTGCAGGGGCCATAAAAGATCTCCCTGACGAGTTTCAAGAGCATGTATCTCGTTTTGCAGCTCAGTCGGAGTCTTTTGCAAAGCTTACAAAAGAAGAGAAAAAAGTTTTGGATGAATTTGTCGGCTTCTTAAGATCTGATGCACAGGCAGCCAGTAATGGATAATAAGACTAAACAAGAAATAATGAAGGTTACTTGGAAAACACTTCGGGATGCTGGATTAACAGAACCACCTGTTTCTATCAACAATCTTTTGGGGCACTTAGAATTACACCGAGAATTTTATAATCTTCAGAATCCAAGATTTTTGGATCGTGCAAAACATAGACTACAAATAAACGGTCAAAAAATAATTCGTATATTGCATAAAATAAAGTTAGATGCGGTATTATTGTTTGATGAAAACCGTATTGTTGTAGATTGCGAAATTCCTGAAATTCGAAGAGATTGGCCTACATTCCACGAAGCTACGCATCGTGTACTTCCTTGGCACAAGCCGTATTTCTATTGCGATACGGCCCAAACCCTTAATCCCGATTGGCAGCAGATACTCGAAGCTGAAGCGAACTATGGTGCGTCTGAGATGATGTTTTGTGGCCCCGTTTTTACTCGTGAGGCATTGGACACGCTTCCTAAATGGGAAAGTATTAAGATCCTAAAAAAACGATATGGAAAATCGTATCACATGACCCTTAGAAGATATATTGAACATAGCCATGACAATCCAATGGCTATGGTGGTGAGTACACCACTATGGATGGATAAGCCTGACGATCAAAAAGAGAGATGGCGACATTTTATTGGATCAAAACGATTTAAAGCGGAATTTAGTAATGTTACACCAGGTAATATTATTTCATTTATTGATACAAACACAAATGGGAATCGAGGCGGGCCTTCAGGACAATACTTGATTTGCTTAGAAGACGCTAATGGAGAACAACACGAATTCTGTACTGAATCTTTTTTCAATCAGTATTACCTTTTAACTCTTTTAGTTCATAAAAAAAAGATGACAACAAGGCGAATTGTAATTCCTGGAACCGTTAGCGAATAGGAAATAGGACTGGAGATCTAATAATGAATTTTTTACATGCAGATTTTTGGATTGGTGCTGATGATATTATTATAGTGACTTTAGATCATCAAGCCAATGCTATGTTGTTAGATGAAAATAACTTTAATGCATACAAATATGGACGTTCATTTAACTACTTTGGCGGATGGGCAACGAAATCCCCAGTGCGGTTATCACCTCCCCATCATGGCCATTGGCATGTAGTAGTTGATATGGGTCCTTATGGTGGAACTGTCAGGGCTGGAATTCGTGTAGTTGGCCCTACAACATTGGCACCCTTGTAAGGGAGTACGACCATGGCTAAACGTAATGAACTGAAACCAGGTAACAGAGCAACTCGCTCTGGTCAGTATCAACAAATTGGACCTCGTGGAGGTAAAGGAATAGAGGTTACAGTAGTACAAGGTGAACCTCTTCCACCTACGCCTGTAAAAGGAACTACATACAGGCTGGTTGATCCCACAAAAAATAAGTCAGGACGTGGAAAGTAAAAGAATTTTTGTTATCCCTAATTTTACATTATTTGGATTAATCCGAACTTTATAGTTACAATGAAAATTGTAATGTCGATGCAAGTTTTGCTACGGCCAGGCTTCTGCTACGCTTCGGTCAGCAACATAAGCCCTTGATTGAAAACATAAGTCATAACAATCACAAAATTTTCCTTACCATAATAGGTGTCAACAATAAGAGCATGTAATATTTTTTAGAGATAAGATTATGGCCGACAAACTTCGCAAAGCTCTCTCTTCTAAGAATTCGATTAAAATTCCGGATGTTAATCTTGGAATCAGTCGCATGATAGCAGAAATAGACGCAAGAAGCAGAGTTTTAAAAGCTATAAATGCATTTCCGCAAAACTATGTGTTTGATTATCAAAATCGTATTGATGCCGCACTCAAAGCTCTCGATGCCTCTATCCGAATCCCAATGGGTGCATACCTTGAAAATATTGATAAAGCGATAAAAGCAGCAATACTCCATACATCAGCAATCGAAAGAGTCCAAGAAATTCTATCCTCTCGAAATCACGCATTTGAGCAACTGGACAAGACCTTAAAATTTATTGGTATTTTTGATTTCGATGAAAATGAAATTAGTGATGTAGAGGATGAGGTTTCAGAGTGTGTAGATGAAGATATAAAAGAGAGCCTTATTCAAGTAGAATGGTTTCCAATACGCCTTCTTCATAAGATATTTAACGATCCTTCATACTTAAGAAAGATTGATCCTCGGAAATTTGAAGAATTTACTGCTTGTATAGTCGATAAATTGGGATTTGATAACGTTATTCTGACTCCCAAAACAGGTGATGGAGGTAGAGATGTGATTGCAAGAAAAATATACAATGGAATTCCCATTGTATATTCATTCGAATGCAAACATTACAAAGAATCTAGTAAAGTAGGTGTTGAGATAATACGTAGCTTACTCGGTAGCGTTTCATTCAAAAGTACTCAAAGCAATATCGGAGTGCTCGTGACAACTTCCTCTTTTACTAAGGGTGCAAAAAATTTCATTCTAAATGATGCTCGTGTTGATGGAAAAGACTACAGTGATATTATGAAATGGCTGGAGCAAATTAAGCATATGAATCTCTAACAAAGGAATCAACTCTAACAGCCAAAAGTTACTGCATTCGATGTCCGGTTATTCCTAACGTTATGCGGTACACAACTAGGCTGAGAATAACTAAAAATATGGCTACCCAATTCCAATTTAGCATGTTATCTAAACAGGATATACGACCCGTACGGATAACTCGCCCGATTCAGCCTATATTTATGTGGCTATAGCTAGTCATACAACTTGACAAGAATCACATTGGCGAGAAATTAGGAAAATTTAATTTGTCTACCAAGCAAAAAATGCGGTTAATCCGAGCTTCGAAATTGCAATGAAAAATGCAATAGCGATACTCGTTTTGCCTCGGACAGGCTTCGGCAACGCTTCGGCCAGCATCATAAGTCCTTATTTAACAAGCATAAACCGTTTTATGCCAAACACTTACAAACCGGAATTCAGAGTTCATAGCCCGCAGGTCTCCGGTTCGATCCCGGACGCCGCTAGTTCTTAAATAACGGGCTGTCAAGGACTTACACTTGGCGGCCTTTTTTGATTTTCGCCCAAATTTGCCCTTGCACCAAATTGCACCAATTTTTTACATAGCCCTCGGGCGTTTACTTCACGGGCTTTATGCACCAAATCCTCTTTTACGGCTAAGTAATATTTATGCGTTGTCTGAAAATTGGCATGCCCAGCCAGTTTCATTACCTCAAATTCAGTCATCCCTTCGGCAAACCAGTTACAGATGGCGGTTCTTCTCAGGTCATGAAATTCGCCATCTTTCACATGCGATTTGACTAAGATTTTCCCGAAATCCCGATTGAAGTTGTTGACTACCTTCCGCCTGGAATCCGAATAGGTCCATTTTCCCTTAGCGCGTAATTCTTGTTGAATATAGTCATATCGTCTGGGCGGGATAAAGGCATACGGATATCCTTCGGGAAGTCTCACCTGATAATCCGCTAGGAGAACTATTAAGTCATCCGTGAGAGGCAAAGTCCTACGGTCCGTATCTTTGATCTTCCATTCCCAGGTTTCTTTGGCGTCTTCTTTGGGATTGACCCGGATAGTTTTATCTGCAAAATCAATATCCGCCCAAGTGCAGTTTAAAATTTCACTGCGCCGTAAAGCGGTGGATAATGCAATTAGAATGAGCAAATCCCATCGAAGAGAGGTGATGATATTAAATCGTTCCGGAAAAAAAGGTGCGACCTTCATGATGAGTTCGCACTCTTGATCGGAAAAGAAATTAATATCCGGTGCAGTGCATTTTGGCTTTTGAATATACCGGAAAGGATTTTCTTCCAACTGCCCGCGCTTTACGGCTAAACTAAAAAGTGTCTTTAGCTCCGTTAATTTCTTTTTCACAGTCGCAGGACTATTGCCATGGTCAAGACAGACTTGCCGATAATATTCACCCGTACTTAAGGAAATTCTCTCAATATCCAAGTTACCAACAATCCCCATAAAATCTCGCATTGCAGATCTATACTCTCGTTGCGTACTTTCTCTCAATTGATCGCCACTCCGCTTTAGACTATCATCCACAAACTCACTTAGCTTCATTGCATTGGGCTCACAATACCCCATTCGAAGTTCCTTTTCTTTTTGAGTGCGTTGTCGCTCAGCTTTTCGGGAATCGGAATGCCCTAAGGTGTCAAACCTACGTTTTCCGTTCATGTCATAATACCGCAAAACATATACAAAGCCGCTCCGTCGCGGTCTTTTGTTGAGCCTTACCAACTGTTTCATTTTATCTCCTTTCTTGAAGCTGGCTATGGCTCATGTAATCCGTAAGCAATTATACTTGACGAAAAGCCATCGCGCAACCTTTATTTTCCATTCGATGTTTCTTTTTCAATCCATTTCAGAATCGCGTTTTTGGGAAATAATATCTTATTGCAGATGTGAATCCGGGGCAGATCTCGGTATCTCTTTAGGTGCTCGATTACATTGTGATAATCTTTGGAATCGCTAATTTCGGGGATGCGAAGGAATTGTATCAATTCGGTTTCCGTCATGAGAACCGATTGATTGGGTAGAAGAGACATGGTTTGATATTCAGATGGATTTTTATTTTTCATCTCGACAAAATATTTTGAAAAACTCACCCACATTGGATAAATTTGTAATTACGACAAGAACAAATCTTTACACCGACGTAAATATCTGGTTCTTTTAGAAAATTTGGCAATGTTAATTCGCGATTAGGAGACTTTTTTTAAATTAATCTTGGGCTTCGACGTGTGCTTCCGAAGTGCTGAGCCGGATAAATTTATATGCTTCACTAGCAACTAAAGCGACTTTCGGGAGATCTTCCGCCGAAAACGAGTTCGTATGTTTCCATTCCTCACCATCTTTGTAAGCCTTATCAATTTTGATGGAATGAAATGTGACCATTTCGCTCTCTATTACTTTTGCTTCTGTCCAAATATTGGCTGCAATTGGGCCGCAACGAAATTTTTTTACTGGTTTATTCATCTTTCAGTCCTCCAAACAGCGTTTGTTATTATCTGTTATATTTGGCATGTAACGTTGCCAGGTACATAGGTGCCCTCACGGGGCAAGAGTTTAATTTGTGACAGAAGAAACCTGCGGTTCTTAGTTTTTCACAGGTTGTGGGATTGTATCCTCGGCGTAAGACTCGAAGGATCACACTCTGAGTCCGTTGGTAATCGTAACGGAACATATCCAGCGCCGATATCGCATGGATTAGTTTGGGTCCGCCATCAAGATGGGCTAAATTGGTAATCAGCGCAAACCACTGTGGTTCCGTAACATTCAGGGGATGAATTCTGCACCATTGGATAAATTCACAATCCTCAACTTTTTCCAAATTACATTTGATAATATCGGATAAAGCCGCTTCTTTTTGGGGGGAGTACTCGACTTCGGTATTAAGAATCATTTGCGCTAAGGCATATGACTTGGTGAAAAAAAGATCGGTTTCAAAAAATGCTCTTCGGTGCGGGCGATCTGGAAGGGCTTTCCCTTTGCGGTTAATCGTTCCCATAAGCCGCATCACTCGACTAAGGTTGTACACGGGATCGATCTTTACTCCAGGTACTTGAGAGACGACTTTTTGAGCCATATTTTGGCAGAACTGCTTAAATTGGGCCGCAATTTCATCAGAATCGATTGAGACTGGTACTAGGGAAGCTAGCACATAATGTCCATTGCCACTGCTGCAAATCGTAGAAGAGGAATTCATAGTATCCTGCCCACAGAAAAGTCCAGCAACTTCCAGCGTATTTTGAAGTTCAGCATCCGAGGCCGGGTGCCCCTTGTTTCGATCGGGGGAGACGACATCGATATAAAAGAAAACAGTAGTGAGGTATTCAATGTCTTTATCACAGGCACAATTGGATTTAGGCTCTCCCTGGGCGAGTTGCCAACAATTCGGCGCATAATCAAATAGATCCACTATACGAGGCTGAACACCAATATATATTCCCGACACTTTCCGGTGAATTTGACAGGTCAAAGAAACCACAGACTCTTCACTATCAGCATAGGCTACCATCGGCCTGGATTCAAAGGTGCGCAGTTCCGTTATACCATAACCGTTATGATTCAATAACCGGATATGCCTGCGTATTTGTTCTTCAGGATCGGGTTGAATAGTTCCTAACCGCATTTATTGTATCCACAGTTATCACAGATATTGCAGCCTTCCTCCCGTCTCAGACGATTGCTGCAATTTGGGCATATATTTTGAGATGATACAACTACTGGTTTGTATTGAGC
>CAYVFQ010000028.1:0-7948 GCA_964451045.1 uncultured archaeon | reverse complement strand
TGATAGTATTGGTTGGATTGTTTTATGCTGGATCATGGACCCTGATAAAGAACCTGCTAATTAAAAACTTCATGAAATAAATTTATTGTATGTGGTGTATTGAATGGTCGGGAAAAAGGGTTTAACTGGAAAAGTCATGACAGTTGTCATAAGTCTTATAATAGCTTTGATAGTTTTAGTTTTGTTGTGGACCTTTCTTACAGGGGCGACGCCACTTATATCTAAGGTAATAGAAAATACAATTACTGGATTCAAGAATATGCTGTGTGAGAAATGGGGAATAGGGAGCGGAATATGCAAATGGCTCCTTGGAACATAGATTGTTAATAGGTGGATGGCTTGGAAGGTGAAACGATAAAATTAGTGATGTATACTTTTCTTGCTGTAGCCATTGCTCTCACGTTGATAGGCGGTGGAATACCTATGATTCAAGCGTCCATTAGTTCTGTTATGGATTTCATCGGAGGAAAAAGTGCAGCAGATATTGAGAGTGCGGGAGAATCTAGATTACAGGAAGCCATAAACTGCGCTTATTATAGATGTAAAAGTGGATGTGAAGTTGTGGCAAAGATGACTTGGAACTATTTGGGTACTGACACAGGTACGACTAAACTGTTTTATTGTTGTGTAAAAGATCCAGAAAACGTATGGGTAGAAGATACAGAAGATTGTAGAGTTGTAGGAGCGCCATCGTCTTGCGAGAGTAAACCTACATGCCAAGCGAAATGCAGTTTAGCCGGCTATAAAGAAGGAGAACTAGTAGGGGAAGATGCTGTTGGTGGCTATTGTGAATGTTCTATTCCTGAAAAAGGCACATGTCCATGTGATTTGAGTTGGGATTCAGATGGTGATGGGAGAATATGTGAGGAAAGTTCAGAACATCCTATTAAGGTCGAATTGTCCGAAAACACATTCGTTTACCGTGAAGATCCTATTAACTATATATTCAAAATTACCAACGGATGCACAATAGAACATATCCATGGAAATTCTTTAAATATTAAAAATGATTCAATAGTAGAAAATTCATGCAATAAAGATACTGACTATAGGACCCTTTATACGTATTCAGAATGCGTGTTGAAAAAAGATACCTTTTATGTGTGGGCTGGAGAATCCACATTGGCTGGAATATCAAAAGACAATCCAAATATAGTTATATGTGATTCGCCCAAACCTGGGTCAGGAGGAACAGATCCATGTAATTCATATGAGACCCAAAACTCCTGCGAGGATGCGAACTGCAATTGGTGTGGCTGCTATGTCAATTTTATTTCTAGCGAAGGTGTTGCATCTAACTATTGTTCAAAAGAAACGAACGAAGACTCATGTAGTGAATTAAGTACTATTTTCGGTTATACTGGAACATTTTGGGTCGGATGTGAAAATTACTGACATTGTTGTAATAACGTTTAATAGTCGTTATAGACAAATTCAATATTAGGGGAAAATGATGAACGAGAAAGGAGCTGTGCCTGTATCCTATATAATTGCTTTACTGCTTGGTATAGCTGTAATAGGGATAACCGGATATTGGTTCTTCTTCCTAGGAGGAGAATGGGGAGGAGAAGTTACACTTAGTACATGTAGATCAAGGGCTTATACCTATTGCGCTAATTGGCAGGCTGTTGGATACTCAAATGCAGAAGATTGTGAACCGGACGTTGGATGGTTTGACGAAAAGTACCCGAGATGTAAACAATATGACTCCGCTCTAGGATTTTCAAACAAAATATTATGCGAAGATAATTCATATCCATACAGAGGAGCATGCGAAACGATAATCAGTAGCGAGGGATAGTACATTTTGAGGTAATATACTATGAAAACAAAAGGAGCAATTCCGGTAAGTTACATCGTTGCCTTATTATTGGGCATAGCTGTAATAGGAATAATAGGGTATTGGTTCTTCTTCCTAGGAGGAGAATGGGGAGGAGAAGTTACACTAAACACTTGCAGGTCAAGGGCTTATACCTACTGTGCAAGCTGGCAGGCTGTTGGATATTCTGAAGATGCTAGCACATGCGAACCGGATATAGTCGGTTGGTTCGGGGAATCCTATGAAAGATGCAAATCATACGAAGCTGAATTAGGATTTAGAACATCGTGCCCAGGAAATCAGGATGCATGTAAAATAATTTTAGGTGGTATTGAAACAGGTGGAGGTAACACGGGAGGACAAACTACCACTACAGCCCAGACACAAACTACTATCTCTGATGGATCGCAGTCGTTTTAAAAATTTAGGATCAAATATGACATCGAAAAAAGGGGCTATACCGATACCTTATATAGTTGCACTAGTTCTTGCGGTAATATTATTGTCAATTTTGGCATATTGGGTATTCTCTTCTAGTGGCGAATTTAATAAGAACATGTCAGAACAATCTTGTAGGGCAAAAAAACTTGCTTATTGCAGCGCATGGAAACTGAATTTGTGGGATGATGAGAAAAAGCCAAATGGGGTCGACGATTTTTCAGCCAGCTGTGAAATAGCCAATGAAAATAGAGAAAATTACTATTCACCGGAATGTTGTGAATACAGCTGGGCATATCCTATGACAAAGGAAAAGTGCGAAAGCTGACTAGCAAAGGAATATTTTCTTCTAAGAACCAATTATAACTATGAAAACCAAAGGAATAGCTGTGCACGCTTTGGTGCTTGTAATAATGATAGGACTTTTTACTTTGGTGGCTTTGTTCATATTTTATAAATGGGCAACACCATCTAGCTTGGCAGCTACATCAGCAAGTTGCACATTCAAGAAACTGTCTTACTGCACAGACTGGGGGTCTAATGATTATCAGAAATCTCCATGGGATTGGGACAAAAAAGCGCCATTTGAATGCGAACAATTTGGCATAACAAGACCAACTGAAAAGGAAGACTGTGAAACAGATTAAAAAGTGTCAGATATGTTCAATATGACCTGTAAAAACTTTATGGAAAATAGGAAAGGCGATTCTTCACTAATGGAAATACTTGTCACAGTCCTGTTTGCAGTCGGAATTTTATTCGTTGCTTTCCAGATACCGGCAATTATTAACCAAATGTTTTCATTATTTGCAGTTGCATCAGCAGACGCTACAGCGAGAGATTTGGGAGGTTTGATATCGATAAGCGGGGCAGCTATAGAAAGCGCAGAAATAAAATATGCAGGAGCTGATGAAAATGTAGTTTACGATGTAGATGTAGAAAACAAACTAGTTAAAGTTACGGCACTTGATATAGACACGCTTGAACCGCTAAGCATAACGACATCCATACTAAATGGATATAGTAAGATACCTTTTGAAGTGCATTCTCACGTGGACTCAGCGAGATTTTTCAGTATAGAGAAGTCCCTAAATGAAGCTGAAGCAGAATATAAAATGGGTGCTGGATAAGCAATAAAAATTATATGTGATTTTATGAAATTCAAAAATACTCCAAGACTTGAAAAAGGAGAGGCAATGTCATTAGCGGAGATGATAACGAATCTTTTAGCAATCGGCCTTGTCGCCCTTTTATACTTCATGTTTGTAGGCAAATACTTTGACATCCAAACAATAGTAAATAGCAATGAAATTGAGCGGCACGTAATAAACGCGGCTCAGATACTATTAAGTTCCAAAAAACTGATTTATTCGGACATAGTTGGAAATGAAGAAAGGTACCATCGTGCGATTTTTGAGAAAGCAAAACTCGGCAATATCGAGACATCTGGGATAGAGAGTGAAATAACATATCCGAGCTCCATAATAATACTGAAAATCAAAAATCTTGAAAATGGGGAAGAATGGTCATTCGATGCAACAGACTATGACTTTCCTGGAAGCTCAGAATTTGTAGATTGTATCAAAGGGGAACTTGAAAATGACTTGTCATCGGCAACTGAATTTTGCTGGTCTATGACAACCTCGCGTAACATACAACTTTTTGAAAAGAGTTTTCCGGTCCTTATAGAAGATGATGGATTGTTATACACAGGAAGGTTGGCTATTCTGATTGCAGAGGAAGATGTGAAGCTTGTTGATAAGGAAAGTTAAGGTGTTTAAATGAACTCAAAGGGTAAAATCGGGGATAAAGGATTTGAAATAACTATGGTGCTGATGGGACTTGGAGCACTTTTTATAATAGTTCTGATGATAGTCGCTCCTTTGAGCCTGCTCAAACTATACATAAAGAGAACCTTAATAACAGAATACAAGTATACTAACGCCGACCTTGCTCTGGTTGAACTTCTTTCTTATCCAGAAATCAGAAAGGACATTATGCTGTACGTTTCCGGCTTGGATGGTGTGGACGAAGCATCACTTAAAAGCGATATAAGCAGCGTACTCGATAATCTAATTTCAAGTGGCTGTTATAAGCTGTATTATTATTCAGGATCTGAGAACATCATATTGCTCGACAAAGAGGGAGAATCGATTAACGGCGAAACCTGCGAAACCAAATATTTTGCGAAGACCTTCGTTATAACACCTTATGGGCAGCCGTCTGTCAAACTTGGTATTGAGATAAGTTAGTGATATTATGAGAGACAGAAAACTGAAAATCGGCAAAAAAGGTATGGAATTAATCTCCATGGGGGTTGTATTTCTGATAGGATCGCTAACGTTGGAAGGACTCTTTATCACAGCCATGATTGTGAATACACATGTCGTACGAAGAGCAATTAGAGAATCTGATGCTATAGAAGTCATAGACGCCATGGAATTTTTCAAGGAGTTTATAGGGGGGTCGGTAGACTATGCTTCACAGCGCGCAGTGTTCGATGTTATGAAAAGAGGAGGGCAATATTCAATGCCGGAAGACGTAAAATCTTCTAACTGCCAACCGTACTGGAAAATATACGATGAATCGATAAACACTAACTATTTATCGGACAGTGTCGTCGAAAAAAACATAGAAAATATGATAATGGACGTTTTCGAATGTTACGATAATGAATATTCGAAAGGTTATTCAGAATCAGAAATAGTATTTACATTACCTTCTTATTCTGAGTGTGGAAATGTAGATATTGTAAATACTGGTGGGAAGAAATTTGATGTTATAATATTGAGCAATTGCGAAAACGGTCTTGAAGTTTCAAGGGACTTCATATCTGTTAAGGAGAAGAATGCTAATTTTGAAGGTGAAATCAAGATAAACATTTTTGAATTAATCGACAAATCAAAAGCTGAGTTTATAGACAAGAGACCGATATACGATGCTGTTATCGAAGCATTATCAGATGCGGACTGCAGAAGCTTGTCGGACATCGAAAAAGATTCATGTAGTTATACTGGTGGTAATGATAACGTAGGCTCAGATTTACTTATGTTAGAATGCAGTAATTGGGAAAATAGATTAAGAAATACTATAAATTCGAAACTGAACGATATTGAAATAGATGGAACTGAGCTGAGTTTTTCGATTAGTAGAATGGGGGCTGATTACGAGGTTACCGGATGTTCCCAGGTATGTAATAAACTAGAACCGGAAAAGACGGGGAAATATGAATGCCAAGAATCAAGGGAAAACGTTGAGACAGAAAACGGGAACAGTCAATCTAACGTTGGCATCAACCTTTCTCCAACAGATCGTGTATTATTTCAAGGATGCCAGCCGACAAATTCATGTGATACCAAGGAATGTAAGGATGGCGACGTATGGTGCAAGAATGATTGTGACGAATGGGAATATAAAAGTGATGAATGTGGCTCCAAACAGTGCTATCAAGGTTCTTGCTGTGAGCCAGAAACATGTTCATCCTTAGGTCACAGTTGCGGAACTTGGGATGACGGTTGTGGAGGAACAATAAACTGTGGTACATGCGGCGAAGGAGAAGAATGCTCGGAAAAGGTAATAGAGAGATTTAAGACAATCTGTAGTTATTCGTATTCGGCAGATGTGGATGTTTTAGTGAAAGTGAAGAGTGACTCCAATCTGAAATACCCTATTTATGATTCTACTTCCAAAATATTGGAAGAGAAGAAGCCTTCATTAGAATTTAGGATAATCGATGGTAACATAGGAAGCTTAACAGCAGACATAGAAGAAACTTGCTCAGAAACAGATTATTGCTAAACGTTTTCTATTTTTATACCTTTTTGTGTTATCGAGTTTTCATACGTATAATCTGCTCTAGCCAAGAATGGAATAACCTCACCTTCATCTCCCACAAGATCTTTACTAATAGTATACTTGCAAACGTAAGTATGGCTCTTGGTCAAACTTTTAGTGCCACCTAATACAATTTCTTCGCTATATTCTGTTTTCCATTTTAAAGTAAGATCTTCTCCCCAAGGTGAGCTGCATGCCGCAGGTCTTTGTAAAACTCCATCACTTGATCTGCTTATCTGTATTGGATCTTTTATGTATGCGGTTGCAGTATCCTCTTTTGACAGAGTTATACGGACGCTAACCTCTGCGGTATTGGTGCTGCCTCTGAAAACGTAGGCCGTAGGTGCAAACCGAACTACAACATCCAAGGGTCCATTCGATTTTTTTGACGGTTGCCTGTCGTCCACGAGTGGTTCTAGGACTTCATCTGATTTTGCAACAATAAAATCATATTTTCCCTGACCAGCATAATCGTAAGAAAAAACAACCTTTGCTTCTGCTTCGGTAGTCTCGCTATCGGATTTTTGTTCACATGAGGCTCCGTTCCATTCACAAACTTCATTGGACTTACATTCAATTTCTTCATAGGTTTCACATTCTACAGCAACAGCATGTAACGTCAACCTTATAGATTCTCCAGGCTTTATATCACATGGATTGGAGGGAATACACTGATCATCCATAACTTCGAGATTGGCTAACTTTATTTTTTCAGAACTCCTTATAGCACCACCGCGTTTGATCTCCGAACTTGTACTTATAATTCTGAAATTGGTTATTGTTCTGTCATCGGTTAAGCTTCTAACAACTATTGGTAGATAGTATGTGTCAAATTGGAGCACACTGTCGCTTTTATATATCACATTTCCACCGTCTTCAATGTCAAAAGTAACGGAAAGGATATCACTTGGTCCCTCCTTTATAGCAGACTCTTCCTCAGCATTGGTGTAGATTTGGCAGGCTGTTGGGTTATTGTAGTTCTGTGTCATACAAGAAAAATATTTTAAATAAGTCATGTAATTAGCCACATTGGCATTTGACGCTATCATGGGATATACTGCCATAATTATCACTAAACCTACTACCCAAACTCCACCTGTAATCATAGGGGACTCAGCATTTCGAACAGTAAGAAATACAAGAACTATAATTATTAGGTAGAAAATTATCATAACTGATGACCACACATCAGCGACTCCAGGAATGAACACAGCAGTAACAGACAATAACCCAGCTTTTATAATATCTACTTGTGAGAAAATGAGCAACATTATGCCTACAAAAACAGCAAAAAGAATAGCTTTCAGGTCTTTGTCATCTATTCCAATAGCCATTTGCTTGCCTTTACTAAGTCTGGATGCTCTGCCACAGTTATTACAAAGTAGGGCGTTGTTTTCTTTGTCTTCAGTAGTATTTGTTGAACCGCAGTATGGACATCTCCTAGCCATTGAAACTCCTCTATAATTATTTCGTGCTTAAAGGAAATATTCGTTTGGTTAATCCCTATTGGGAAAACATTTAAAAAACTATGTCTCATATACAAGTATACTTAAATTCTTTAATTTGCTAATTGACATCAATTCACTAAATACAAAGGCGCAATATAGGAGGTGCGAAAATGCCAGAAGAATCAAATACAGCAAAGCAGCCAGTCAATATAAAGGCTGCAGACGAGAATGTCATATACGTTGGCAGAAAACCCAGTATGGCATACGTTCTCGGAGTGATAACACAGTTCAGTGATGGAAAGCCGGAAGTGCACGTAAGAGCGCGAGGAAAATCGATTTCAAGGGCTGTGGATGTTGCAGAGATTGTAAGAAAGAAGTTCATTACCGACGTTCGAATAAAGAGCATTGA
>CAYVFQ010000027.1:0-7948 GCA_964451045.1 uncultured archaeon | reverse complement strand
CTCCCTGGTCACGCAAATAATCGATGGCGTTGGCCATTGTCCGCTTGCGCCACTCCTGCTTTGACGGGGCCGGGAGCCCAAAATGTCTGCGCACCTTCACGGCAGCGTCGAAGCATGCGTCCATATCGTCGCTTACAGTGCCGCTCCAGTCAAAAATCATGAACTTTACATTCAGCTTTTTTGTACTAGGCGTTTCCATAAATCCTTTTTGTAGAAACAGGCTTAAATTTACCCGTAACTTCTCCAGCTGTACTTGCACTTCGTGCATCTGTAGAAAATGGTTGGCGGCTCGTCCGCTGAGCGGGTCTGCTGCATCCACCAGTACGCCTCCCTGTTCTCGCACCTCGGACACATGATCTTGGTCTTCGGCATGTCTATTGACTCGTCGCCCTTCTTCAGTATAACGATGTCCTTCTTCTTCTCGGGCATCAATCCCTTTATAGTTATCTTCTGCCTTTTCAGCGGCCTCTCCTTACCACAGCCCGGACACACGAGAACGTGCCTGGTGCGCTTTTTCTTAACAATCATTATGTTGCCGCATTTTTTGCAAAACTCCATCAAGCCACCTTTTTTCGAAATCTATCTTGTCCTGGTTGACTTATAAGTTTATCGATTTTACACAAGGCCCAGTGCCCTTGTGAGCATGACCTTGAAGTAGCCGAGCTTAGGCACAACCACGACGACTTTTCCATATATCTGATCCTTGCTGACACTGAGTTCGTAGACGAACTGACTCGGGTTGTTGTCACCCTTTGTCTGGTAAGTGCCGTCGCTGTTTACCTTAATTATCCTGTGTATTATCGGCACTTCGCAATGGCCGGGGTAGTCCTCGCAGGATATCGAATAGACTATAACGTCGCCCACCTCATATTCATCTGCGCCCTGTATGATCGGCATGTCACCCATCAAAAATCCACCTGTCACAGGCCACTTGTCGACCTGGTCTTCCGTGTACCCGAAATGGTTGTACAGCCAACCGTAGTACGTGCCCTGCGCATCATCGTGCTGCATGGACTGGCTAAGAACAGCAACAGCAGGCATCTCGCTCGACAGCGCGAACACCATTGCCTGCTCAGCAGCAAAAGCCAGGCCTACGCCTAACGCAACGTAAAACAATAATCCCAGCAGCCCGGCACCGTGCCAGCCCCTGAGCACATCTCTCCACTTGTTAGATGTTTTCCAGCCGACTTTCGCTTTCCATTTCCTCAGTAAATTCTTTATGCGTCTTCCCATGTTACCACGCAGCCTTACTATCAAATACCATTCTCAATAATATTTAAATCTACCCTAAGTTATTTTATAGAAAGGTGTTTCCATTGGCGAAAAAAATATTCCCTGAAGCGTCGAATAGGATATTCCATCGCGTTTTTGTATGCAAGATATGCAAGAGCAAGATAAGAGCCGACCCTAGGCAGGTCAGGCTCGGAAAGGTCAAGTGCAGGAAGTGCGGCCGCAAGGCGCTCAGACCAAAGAAGAAACCTGGTGCGAAGTAGGTGCTTTTATGGCAATCGAATTCATAACAACGCGCGATCTGGGGAACAAGGACGGCGAAGTCACGGGCAGCATACGCATAATGAAGATGAAGGGTGAGCCCGAGGCGATGGTAAAGTACAGGTGTCCGGAGTGCGGGTACGAGGAAACAAAAAAGGAGAAGTGGGAGGAGCCGTTTCTGACAGGTAAGGGCGTTAACAAGAGGATGACTGTTGTGTGCGCCGGATGCGGGAAGAAGATGACTATTCTGAAGATGAAGAAGGAGATGGCCAAGGAGAAGAAGGCCGAGAAAGCGAAAAGGAAGCGCGAGGGGAAAAAAGCTTAAATTTCTTAAATTTGCCTCAATATTATGGAAAACAAACACTTGCTGGACAAGTCCGCACATTATGCCGTGCACCATTTTGCCGGACGCATCGGGGAAAGCTATATAAATAGCATTGAGGAATTTTTCAAGTGCGAAAGGGACAGTATCAATTCTAAGTTTGCAAAGACGCTGTACGAGCTTAAGGTGAAAGGGGACCACATGACCCTTACCAGCATAGCGGAAAATATCGAAGAGTCAGCTGAAGCCGTTTCGGATGTCTTTAAGAAGATGACAGAGCTTTCTTTTGCCTCGTTCATAAACACAAGGGTTGGGAACGATGTGAAACTTGTTCCAGAGCTGAGCGAATTGGGATACAAGTATATCAGGGAAGCCGAGTTCTATAAAGACGTGGAAGCGTGAACGCTCTGCTGTCAAAACGCTTAAATTCGTCAATTCCGTTTCCAAATCATGGTAGCGCGACTCTATATTCTCAACTTGGAAGGCGACCAGCGCAAAGTGGCTGAAATGCTCTATTCAAAAGGCCCAGAAGTAAGGCCTACGCATCCTAGAGAAGTCACGGACGTGCAGAACATAGCAAAAGTCGTGCATATGCCGGACGAGTATGCATACAAAGCCGTGAGGACGCTGATAAGCAGCGGATACGTCCAGACGTATTTCACAAGGCTGCACAAAAAAGAGAGCCGCGTTTACATGGGGCACAGAATATCTCCGGACGTGAGGCGCAGGCCGTGAAATTTGCCGGAAAAAGTTTTTAAGTCCAGCTGTGCATAAGATTCGTAGGTGAAAACAATGGGTGAACGTTTTTGCTGTGACGAGTGAACGCCCTGAGTCAGACCTTTTCCTGAAAACTTTTAAAGCGCAAGACGGACTTATTTTAAATATGCTGAGATGGCAGAACGGCTATGCAGCGGGCTGCAGTGTGTTTGCGCAGCGACCCGCGTATGGGGGTTCGAATCCCCCTCTCAGCTTTCCTGTAAGAAAGGTGGTTGGATGAAAAAAGTACCGATAAAACTGTACAACACTGCTGCGCGCAAGAAGGAAATTTTCAAGCCGATAAAGAAAGGACATCTCAGGATGTACAGCTGCGGGCCGACTGTTTACGATTATGCGCACATCGGCCACATGTTCGCCTACGTTTTTGTGGACGTGCTTAAGCGGGTGCTGAAATTCAACGGGCTGAAACTGAAATCTGTGATGAACATCACGGACGTGGGCCACCTGACATCAGATGCGGACACGGGCGAGGACAAGATCGAGAAAGCCGCCAGAGAGAAGAAGTTGGACGCATGGAAGATCGCGGAATACTACACAAAGGACTTCTTCGACGCAATGGAAAAGCTGAACGTGCAGAGACCGGACATTGTGTGCAAGGCGACCGACCACATAAAGGAAATGATAAAGCTCGTGCAGCGTATAGAGAAGAACGGCTACACGTACCGAACGTCGGACGGCATTTATTACGACACTTCGAAGTTCAAGGGCTATGCGAAGTTCGCCAGACTGGACCTGAAGAAGCTGAAAGCTGGCGCTCGCGTTGAGGAGAATCCGGAAAAGAAGAACCCGACCGATTTTGCATTGTGGAAGTTCTCGCCTGCCGGAGTTAAGCGGCAGATGGAATGGGACTCGCCGTGGGGCAAAGGCTTTCCGGGCTGGCACATTGAGTGCACAGCGATGAGCATGCACTACCTTGGCGAACTGTATGACATACACACAGGCGGCATAGACCACATCCCCGTGCACCACACGAACGAGATTGCGCAGGCGCATGGCGCGACAGGTAAGAAGTTCGTGAACTACTGGCTGCACAACAATTTCATCGTTGTCGACGGGCAGAAGATGAGCAAGAGCAAGAGGAATTTCTACAACATGGCTGACATCGAAGCGAAAGGATACGACCCGCTGGCGTTGCGTTACTTGTTCCTCACGGCTCACTACAGGACCAAGCTCAACTTCACGTGGCAGAGCCTTGGCGCGGCCGAGAAGGCGCTGAACAGCCTACGCGAGCGCGTGCTGGAATGGAAAAAGTCGAAGAGCAAGAAGAGTTCAAAGAAAAAGATTGAAGATTATGAAATGAAATTCCTGAAAGCCGTCAATGATGATTTGAACACGCCTGTCGCGATGAGCGTTTTATGGAAGCTTGTACGCGACAAAAGCGTGGGCGACAAAGACAAACTGAAGCTTGTGCTGAAGTTCGACAAGGTGCTCGGGCTGAGACTGAAGGATGTGAAACCTGTGAAAAAGTCGAAGCTGAGCGAGGAAGTCAAGGAATGGATCAGAAAGCGCGAGGAGTTCCGCAAGGAAGGCAAGTACCAGGAATCGGATGAGATAAGGAAGCGGCTGAAGGAAGAGTTCGGCATTGTCATCGAGGACACGAAGAAAGGGACTAAGTGGAAGAAGAAGTGAAGTTGTGCCATAATGCTCCCGGCGCGTGTAAACGGTCGTCTATAATGCCATTGCACGCGCGCACATATTTCTTTCCGTTATTTTCTAACGAACCCTAACGGAATTATCGGCATGGGTTATTAAGTCGATTTGTATGATTAAAACGATCCAATGGAATGGATCTATTATAGTAGATCAATATTGAAATTTACTTTCTATTTAACTCTAGATGGTATAATGGAATTATGTATGAAGAATACGAAATAACGGAAAATCAAAGAAAGTATGCTAAAGAATTAAGTAAATTTTCCGAAGAAAAAATCATAAAAGTTGAGAGAATTTGTTCTGCGTTAGCTCATAGCTTTAACGCAGAAGCGAACAAAGAATCTCATCAAAAAACTCGTATTCTATTTCAACGAGCTGCTAAAGAATGGCTCCCTTTTATCGTATACTGTTTAACTTTTGCGCCTGTAGCTGGAGTTGCTGTCTGGAGAATTGTAGAATTAGAAGGATGGTTTCAAGCGATAGGATGGATTGGTTTAATTTTAGTAATGGCAATACCTGGATTTTCCGCGCCATATCTTCAAAGAAAACTGCAGAACAACACTAAAGATAAAATAGCAATCAATGAACAATAGCATCTCTTTTTTCACCGGAAATTAGGTCTGTAAGGTGTATAAAAATAAAGAATTTCTCATATTACATAGAGAGGATTTAGTATGTCAACGAAGATTATATTTAAATCAAGAAGTGGAGAAGATGAAGAAGCATATTCTATAAATGCTACAAATTTACAGGAATTTGAAACCCAATTCAAAATTGTTCGAGATCACTGGGTGAGAAAAACTGGTCATCTTCAAAATCACATATCCGTAAGAACTTAAAAAAATGAATGGTGAACGCAATTAAATTCGAGAATATAAAATGGGCTCTCTCAACTAATACAAAAGGTCTTGAAAGTAAAGTTTTGAAACGTTATAAAGGAAGTGTATATTTATCATATTTAGATGAACTTCTTAAAAACTTAAGAGAAAAAAAGTGCACTGGGATTCAAGAAAAACTTAATGACATATTGTCATTGGACAAGTTGAGAGATTTCACTTCTGAATTGGAAATCGCCAAGCTATTAATAGAAAATGGAAAAACCGTCAAAATTCTGTCAAATTCTTATGATGGGATGATAAGTCCTCCAGATTTACTTTCAATAGATGATAGTTTTGAAACATACATTGAAGTTAAAAGATTTTTGGATGACCCCATTGGATTTCGAATAAAAGAACTAGTTGATGATTACAAGCAATTGAACGATTTACAATACTATACTGTTATTGAATTGAATAAAGAATTTTCAGCCCAATTCTTATCTTATAATGATCTACAGAAAAAAGAGGAAATTTTGGAGAAATTAGATCTAAATGATAAAAAGAATGATTTTGAAAAACTTCTTGAAAAAAATACCGAAAAAGTTGAAATTGAAACGATATTTGGTAAACTCATATTAGATAAGAATCCGAAATACAAGAATATTTGTGCTATTCGTTCCCCTCCTATGTGTATTGATAGTAAAAGAGTAGTGGAACGATTAAACTTCGATTTAGATAAAAAAGCATCAAAAAGGGAAAAATGGGAAAAAAGACATTTAGGTAAATTTTATATAATCGCATTTGATTTTCACAACTTTCAATATGATGACATATTTGTTTATCAAACTTTATTTGGAAATTCTCATCAAGTGTGCCCTCCATTTAAAATTCCTCCATTTAAAGGGAATGATGAAATAAATGAAGCCATCAAACTGGGATGGAAAGATTATCTTTTGGAAAAGTTTGTAATACCAAATAATCAAGTCTATATACCAATCTCGGAAAGAGGATCATATTTTACAAATCCTAAACTAAAGAATGTTAGTGGGTTGCTTTGTAAGTTCGGAGAACGTGCGTATTTCACACCAAATCCGTTTGCATACAAAGAAATCAATGATACTGATTTATTGAAATTTATTACTTAAACTTAAATTACAATTTCTAAATTACATGAAATCAGATGTTTTCAAAACGAAAAAAGAATTAATAAAACTCTCAAAAGAACGACCATTGAGATCTGTTATTTTTTCTTTTTTAATAATTATAACCATAGCTTGGATTTTTTATGGTTATCATTGGATTGATATGGTTCTAATAATGTTTATTTATGCATTATTCATATTCATATTGTCTGCATTACTTGGGAGATTTTTTGTTAAAGTTTATAATATATTTAGAGAATATATTTCCGGAAATTTTTCACCATCATCGACAAAGCAAAAATTATTTTATATACTGCTTTTTAGTATAGTTTCATTTGTTATAGCAACCGGGAGTAGACACATCCTTGGATTCAATTTAGAATATAAATATTATTTGATATTTTCGTCTGCTATAATACTAACTGGAAGAGTAATCAGATCTATAGATCGTGAAATATCCTCTTCTTATATGGACGGATTAATAGACATTTTTCTTGCTTTATTGTTTTTTTATGTATTCGTAGAACTTTTCAAACCATTTATCGCTCCACAGCAAACGTTAATAAATTTTAACGAAATTTTTTCTAATGCCTACATACCATTCTTTATAGGATTTTTTGTAGAATTAATAGAATCTTTGTTAATCTATTTTAAAACTAAAAAAACACAATCGAAAATTAGTTATTTTCTATCTCTTTCTTACGTTGCAGCTTATGAGAAAAAATGGGAAGAATACAAAAAGATTCTCGAATTAGAAAAGACTAAACTTTTGAAGTTTACTGAGGAATATTCAAAACTCAATGATAAAAATCGGGTTTCTTTAGATGACATTAACAAAAAAATAAAGCAGCTTACTAATGTAATATTTCTAAAAGGAAAAATACCAAATTCTCCTAATATTGATAAAAGTTTAGATAGTATTGATGTTTTCGATAAAATTGTTAGTGTTATAGGGAAATATTTCTTAAGAGATGCTAAAGAATTTCAAATAGATATCGATCAAAATATAACCTTATCTGCTATATCTAAACGTGCTAATTTACATATATCCGTTTTAGAATTTGATTATTCAATACTTTTAGCAAATCTTTATGGCGACATATTAATTCATCTTTTCAATGAAATAATCAAACATCCCGGTAAACTAAAATTCGAAGTTCTGCTTGACTTTTTGGGAATATATTTGGAGAAATTAAAATACAATCTAAAGTTAATAGATTATAGAATAAAATCTTGTAAAGAAGGATATGATATGGGACTAAAGATGACAGACATAACAATTCTTGTTCATCCATCAATGATTCCATATACTTTAATGGCTTTTTCAAAAATTGATTTAATTTTTTTAAAGTTTAGGGCACACCTTTTAAATAAAAAAATAATTTTAATTGAAAAAACTCTCAGAGATATTAAGACTGAACTTTGAGAATACTGATATAAACCACATTGTGGGCATTATACCGCAAATATAATGCCCTCATGGGCACACAGGCAGAATTCCAATTCTTCCGAAAAGATTTGAATTACGGCAATAACGGAACCTTCGGAAATAACGGAAAAGGAGCGCCCCTGTAACTAATATATACAAGTTTAGGGGGCGTTATACCGCAGCCATAATGCTCCCGGCGAGCATCTAATCTTGACAAAAAGCAAGTGTGAAATTACGTGTTCAAATTTATGAGGCCTACGATGTCACCGACAAACTCAGAAGCTTATATGCTTCCGGTAAGACCTCACCCTAATCC
>CAYVFQ010000026.1:0-8021 GCA_964451045.1 uncultured archaeon | reverse complement strand
CTCATCAATCAATGTCTTGACTATTTTCGGAATTATTCCTCCCTTGGTTTTCTTTGAAACGAATTTTACGCCATAAGGTGTCTTTATACCTTCATCACCATTATCTTTTGGCAAGATCGTTGTTGGGCAAATATTGTAAGAAATGTAGATTGACGGATACATACTTTTGAAATCCAGATAGACTATACAATTCGTATGCAATCCCGATTCTGGTTCAAGCACGATTGCTCCCTTAAGTGCCCTAGTTTCCCTTTCAACTATCCTTCTTGAGGTCTCGGCCGGCGTTGGCCTGCACGGGATAACATACCCCTGAGCGTTGAACTCTCTCAACAAGAGATTTTCGACCCGTGTGGCCTCACCGCTTGATAACGAATCTTGTAGTAAGACTCCTGAAACTTTTGACAGTTCTATGAGTTTGTCCAGCAGGTTTTTTTCCATGACAAGTCTAAGTGCAAGTATAGAATCCTTTCTATTGTAACTAATAAGCTTCTTTATTTGTTTTCTGTCGCCATTCCAATATTTAACAATCTCACTGTGAGCGATATCGATTTTACCTTCCCCTAGCAATGCGCTAGACACATCACCAAGTCCATACCGTTTCAATTTCATCAGGCCTATTTTTGCATTTGCCTTGATTAGTTCATAGGCGTCGACAACGGCCCTTCCAGTAATGTCACTTCTATTTATCATACCAAACTTTCTAGAATATGCGGGCTTTGTCTCGCATCTTCCCAACATTGGTTGGATTCTGTTTTGCCTGTACCTTTCAATTATATACGGCAAATCAAAGCCGTTTATGTTATACCCAACAATTATATCGGGGTCAAATTCTTTTGTAATTTTTAGGAATTCTTCTAGCATGCTCTTCTCACTGGAGAATGTTTGTACACTTCCATCTTCATTGTCCTTAAGGTGTTTCACCATGAACACCATAGATTCGCGATTTCTGTGTTTTGGATAAAACGCCATACTTATCATTGCTATTTCATCCCTCTTCGCGTCTGGCAACCCTTCCCTGCTTGAAGCAATCTCTATATCAATTGACATGTATTTCAAATCAGAATCTTCTTCCATCTCGCACGGTTTTAGCTTTGTGGTATCTAGTTTATATTCCGTACTTACAGTTCCTGTCGAAGTTGGATTCCCTTCAACTTCAACCCAACCCATTCCAGAAATTCCTTGGTCTGCCATGAACCTGTATTTGAAAAGTATGTCAGCCTCGTATACCTCCTTGACAATTCCTCTCTTTCTTAGTTCGTCTCTCACCATTGGAACCTTTGAAGGATCGGAAAGTGTAAGCTTGATCAGTTTTGTCTTTGTTCGTTGATAGCCTATTGGTAAATGCTTTTCGATAACTTCACTCTTCAATAATGCTCCCGGAAATTCGTTTCTAATGTATTCGTCCAGCTCTTTTTTAAGGTTAGTAAGTTTATCATTATCTTTTAACAGAAGGTAAAAGTACGGCCTTATACCATCTACAAATGCGCATACTGTCTTTCCATTTTCTGCTCTTCCAAACATTCTTATGACTGGTCGTCTATCGGTTAGGAAGTAGTCACAATCCAAAAGCTGAAATTTTAGTCGCATACGTTTAATTTATGACAGGTCAGGTTTATTAATTTCTCTAGTCTTCAGGTTGATTGACCATGGGCTTGGTTTTTTTGTTGCGGTTCCGATTGAAAGGATGGTAATACCTTTGTAGTTAGTCGACGACTCAGTCTCATTGTTTGTCACAAAGATGTCTGGCGTAATATCTAAAAATTCGTTGTTTTCCCAGAAAGACTTGCCCTCCATCGTAGTGCATGGACTCAATGACCTCCTCTTTAGCAGATTCAGAATAACATTTTCTGCTGACCCCCATTTTTTTGAATATTTTTTAATTTTATCCCAATCGCAAAAGAGAGCTTTCATTCCGGAAATGTCAAACAAAGATGAACCATTTTCACCAACCATATCATTTATACCAAATATGATGATGCCGTCGTATTTTTTATTATTCTTTTCTGCCCAATCGAAAAGATTTTTGTTTGTTTTTGTGGTGAATATACACAGGATATTGTCTTTCGTCTTGCTAATTTCTCTCTTCAATGGAATATCTGGGAATACAACTCTTTTTACAAAAACATCTCCATGTTTTCGGCTACATACCAGACCAACGATATCACCTTCTAATATCTCCTTTGCATTCTCTCTATCTCCAAAAACAACCGATATATTCCCTGTTAAATCCTCAACCAAAGCAGTAGTTTCAGTCACCTTTTCCCTTACAACTACGACCAACGAGAACGTTTCCTGTTTCTGAGCCCTATTTATTGAAACTGTATCACGCATCTTTTCGGATATAATCTTTCTATAGTTTTCATATCTATTTGACCACAAAAAGAACGCGTCTTCGGTGGAAAACTTCTTGTTTTTTGGTTCAATAAAAAAATTTCTCATTATACGCATACTACCACTACTGGTCGAACCGCTATTATCGGAGAGAACAGAATTAACGTAATCAAGTGTTAGTATTGGAGGTGATTGGGACAGTTTTTTGGTTTTTGCTAAAAACTCATGTATCCTATTAGTGTTATTTATAAAGAAATCCAACGAACTGGAATCAAGACCATATCCGCTACTTAGAAATTTCCTTACTATTTCCGATTTTTCCATAACGCACATCTACCTTTTTAGCATATACACTGTCAATCCATCTCGTCCGTTCTCCTTTGAGTGTGGTAAGCGAACCGCCTCTACTTTGTTAATCTCAACCAACTCTTGAATGTACTTTCTGGCAGTATTCCAGCTTATTTGTTCATTAAGTTTTTCCGAGGCTAACCTGGCCATGGATGAAACGGTAAGTGGAGAGTTCATCTCCTTAAGAATATCCAGCATGGTGTTTTGTACCTTGGATCTCTTGTTCGGTCTTCCTCTTTTCATATGTTTTTTATGAACAGTCACAATAATAAATTTTTGCGAAAGTTCTTATTCTGGTCCAAATAGATAGGCATGATATAAACTTACATTAAGATAAAAAAATGTTACAATTAATAATTAATTAATATAACATTGTTATATTGTAATAATGTAACTGTATTTTCTCAGTTACTAATTTTATATTCAATAACAACCTAATTGAACAACGTTAAGAACTATCATAGATTTTCATTGGAATTTTCATAAAAAACACTTGGAATAGTCGCAAATAATTATTGGAACTTTCATAGAAAATCTTTGCATTGTCCATTAATTGAAGAAAACATCATCTATACAGTTTTAACAGTTACATAAACTTAGTCAGTCCGTGTATCAAGAAGAACTTGGTTATAACAGCCCGAATCACCGCTTCCTTTCCTTTGACCGGCTGATAGTTTACAGGATTAGCGCCGGTTATCTTTTCTAAGAAGCCGTGTTTAGTTAGGTTCTCCACTCTCTTCCTAAAGGCCTCTCTGCAAATCTTCAGTCTGTTGCTAACTTTCATTTCTCTATAAAGAATGGGAAAACAGTACGGTTGTGTATCAAATGGGAACGCTTTACCGGTCACATAGAATTTTCTAAGAATTTGAACATCAAGGAAATCAAGTCTGTCAGCAAGCATAAGGGAAACTTGTTCAATATCTTCATGTGCTGCCTGTTGAACTTCTGCACTCATAATGACTTCGGCGTTCATGGTTCCACCAACACTATCTGCGAAAAACTGGGCAATTTTTCGTTTTGGGTAATTATCAATTAGGTCAATATATATAAAAAATGTTTTTGGTGTTGTATGACTTATATCAGATTAACTACTTTTGCTGTTACACCAGAATCGTTCACTTCTATAATCCCACAATATCCTTCTGAAAACCTTCCTGGATTTATGGCCTTTGAAGCGCCAACCACATCCACCCCTCTAGCTTCATGTATGTGCGCACACACTACGGCTTCAGGTTTTAATTCTTCAATAAGTTTTCTCACAATTTCAGAGCCCACATGGGCACCGGAAACGATCATGTCGAGCTTAGTATTCTTCGGTGGGCTGTGAGTCACCATAACTTTGAATTTGGCGCCTTTGATATCTTTATACGATTTCCTAATACCGTTTTCTATTTCAGCTTCACTCGGTTCGTAAGATGTGCCGAATGGGGTCTTTGCACCTCCGAATCCAAAAAATCCAACATCTTCTACGATTTTACCTTCCCCATGTATACTGATGCCTTCTTCTTCAAGAATCTTTATGACGTCCAAATCCAAATTACCAGGTACCCCAAGCACGGGCTTTCCAACACTTTTCAATTCATCTACAACAAGCCGGCCTATCTCTTCCTGGGAGAATCCCTTGGGTGCAAGGTCAGTAAAGTCGCCTGGGCATACAATAACATCAAATTTCAACACAGACGCCTTACTCAAAAATTGCAGTATGTTCTCAATGTCATTATGTATATCTGCTACGGCCAATATTTTCATATAACCACTAATAGAATATATTCAACATTTAATTTTAAACTAATACAGATTTAATTATGTCTTCTACAAAGATCCGTGGTTACAGAGTAGAAAGAAAGGTAAGGCTTCTTTTTGACAAATATGGCTGGAAGACGGTTAGGTCTGGAGCCAGTCTCGGAGAGGCTGATCTGATCTGCCTTAAACAAGGCAAATGTTTGCTGATCCAAGTGAAGTCAACGAAGAAAAAAAAATTCTATTACTATGGCTACATGAAGAAAAATCTGGAAGGACTTCCTTTCTACATTGTAGTTGATTTTGGTTATGGAAAGGTGCGTATATTACATCCAAGGAAGATTGTAGAAGAAGGGGATGGGAAAGATTTGAAGGAGTTTCTGTCAAACAGAGCTAAAAAATAAGGCTTTATGGCCACAAATTAATTTAAGGTAGAAGTATAAAACGAATAGAGGTGCTAAGTATGCCAATACTTGTAAAGGACGTAATGTCGAGGCCTGCAGTAACAATAGACCATAAAAAAAGTGCAAAAGTTGCAGGCAATGCAATGCGAAAGAATAGAAAGGGATTTTTAGTCGTTACTAAAAAAGGAAAACCTGTAGGCGTGCTATCAGACAGCGACTTAATAAATAAGATAGTTGCAAAAGGGAAGGATCCGGCAAAGTTAAAGGTTGAGGATTTAATGAGCAGCCCAATAGTCACTGTTCTACCGTTGGAAGAAATCATGGGAGTTATAAAGAAAATGAAAAAAAACAACATACATCGTCTCCCTGTCGTTGATAAGGGCAAGGTTTTAGGAATCGTATCGTTGACCGACATAGCAAGGAGTTCCCCGGACATGTACTATCTTCTTGAGTATAGGCAGAAAATGAAGGAACAGCCCTTCACATTAAAGGAAAAAGTAACTTCAGGAATATGTGACAGTTGTGGGAACTTTTCTGATAATTTAAAAGAAACACAGGACAGCAGATGGTTCTGTGAGACCTGCCGGGATGAATTTGAAAGCGAGTATTAGTTTGGAGTCCATCGGGCTGAATGGTAAAGATGACATCATTACAATAGCTAGTACTGGTATAGTAAGTTGCAATGAGAAGGATAGATTGATTGATGTTGCTAGTAAGATTGTTTCAACAGATCATAGGCGAATACCAATAGTTACAAAAAATGGGCATCTGTCAGGCATAATAACAAAGTCCGATATACTTGATGCATTTCTAAGAAATGAAGAATTCGACCAAGTAGTGGAAAACACGATGACAAGGGAAGTGATAACCTGCAACTCGACTGAAGATATAGAATATGTCCTCCAGAAGTTTAAGATAAGTAGAAGAGGAGGGTTTCCGGTCATAAATAACAACAAGCTGGTGGGTATGATTAGCGAAATAGACTTTGTCAAGCGCGTTCAAGGTAAAGAAACAGGGATTAAAGTGAAGGACATCATGACAAAAAAACCGTTTGTAATTAATTCTGGGATTTCTATACATGATTGCCTGAAAATAATGGTCAATACTCACTATAGGAGATTGCCGGTAATAGATCCAGAATATGGAAACGTGCCAATAGGACTAGTCACAATGGCGGACGTTTTGGAATACATACATTCAAACAAGTACAGTCACGAGGCCCTTGATGAAGGACTAGATAAGGTAGTACTTAAGAATGTGTACACAACGCCGACTGACGAAGACATATCACAAGCAGTAGAGTCAATGGTTTCAAGAGAGGTTAGCGGGCTAGTTGTTGTAGACAGCGAAAAAAAGCTTGTAGGTATATTAACTGAACGAGATGTCATTGAAGAAATAGAATAACTCAAGGCAATTCGCACTTTTTGACAATTTCGTATTTTGGCCCATCCTGATTAAGTAGGCTTTTTATAAGTTCTATAGACCTTACTTCAAAAACTTCAATAGGCGTATCTATTTGTTTAATATATTTTATAGTGTTGGGTTTGTCAGAAATTTTCTTAACTCTACATAAAGTTACGTGAGGATTTTTTGAGTCGCCACCAATAGAGTCTATGATATCTCTAATTATTCTATTCAATGTTCCGGACTGGTCGTGAACACCTAGCGCCACAACACGAACATATTTTTCATTTGGTATTAGCTTAATATCATTCATCTTTAGTAAGAATTTTTGATATTTTCTACAGACATTTTCAAGTTTAGTTGCGATATCATCAACATTTTCTATGTCTCCAAGAAATGAGATACATATATGAAGATTTTCAGGCTCTACAAATTTGCATACAAGCGGCAAGGATTCAATCTTAGCCTGTATTTTTTCTATTTGGATTCTGGTAGTTTCAGGGATTTTGATACCTATAAAATATCTCATGAAAGCACCTCAAAGATTTATATCTTTAATAATGATTATTAATCTCTGGAAAGAGTTAAAAATAGTAAACGTATAATATTAATAGTAGGTGATATTCGATGGTCGATAGCAGGATAAGGGCAGCTGACATCGTAGGGAGAACCATTATTAGCGAAGAGACGGGGAGAAAATTCGGCATAGTTAGCAACATAGACTTCATAACAGAGAGCGGAGAACTTTTGAATGTCATTGTTGACCAGCCAACAAAGCATCTTAACGATCTAGATCTGAAGACCACAGAAAGGGGAAAAGTAATGATACCTTTCAGTGCCGTAAAAAGCATTGGGGACTTTGTGATAGTCAGCGAGAACGAGCTAATTTAATCGGGAAAGGTTGTTCAAGACCCTAGTCACATCCATGTTATTTCGGTCTCGTCAGACCTCCATTTCTGCCGGATTCTGCTTTTTTCTATAGGAGTTTTTTGTCCGGACTTATGCGCAAGCATGCCCAGCCATGCTATCATTGCGCCACAATCACCACTGTATTTTCTTTCAACAACGTAAAATTCAGCACCACGTTCTTTGCACATCGTTGTAAGCATTTCTTGGAGTCTTTTATTCGCAGCCACACCGCCTACAAGCAGAACCTCTTTCTTCTCAGTGTGAGCCAACGCTCGTTCTGTGACTTCTGCCAGCATGGAAAAACAAATTTCTTGAAGTCCATTACATACATCCGAAGCGTTGGCACCTTCCCTGATTTTCCTTTTAGCCTCGGTAATGATCCCAGAAAAACTCATGTCCATACCCTTTACAGAATATGGGAATTCTATATAATTGCCATCTTTTGCAAGTTTTTCTATTTCTGGGCCTCCAGGGGATTTTAAGTTTAGTTCGCGAGCTACAACATCAAATGCATTCCCCACAGGCACATCAATCGTCTCTCCGAATATTCTATAAAAGCCCTCTGCAAAAGCTATAACTTGGGTATTTCCACCTGACAGGTAAAGGATAACAGGATCGTCTGCACCAGAAGTAAGCTTACCAATCTCTATATGAGCTACCGGGTGGTTAACCCCAACCAGTTCAATACCCCTTGACAACGACATATATCTGGCTATAACTGCTCCGATTCTCAGGCAAGGAGGGAGACCAGGTCCCTGCGCAAAAGCTATAACATCTATATCTTTAAGTTTCAGCCCAGCTTCGCTCAATGCGGATTCAATTAGGTTTGGGCCATTCGCAGCATGATGCTCGCTTGCTTCCCTTGGGATTAGCCCTTTCCCGGCT
>CAYVFQ010000025.1:0-8109 GCA_964451045.1 uncultured archaeon | reverse complement strand
GGATAGTAGATGCGGCACCGAAACTCATCGAAGAAATGGCGGACTGCTTGTCGGCCTTGGAGCACCAATTGGGAGCAATGTACCAAAAGGAGTAGCAGCGAGGCAGACTGATTAAAAAAGAAAAGGGGCCGGATCCTACCCACCAAACCATACAGACCGTTGGGGACTTTGCCCGCGTGATTAAGGCCCCGTTCCCATGCTGCCGCCCAAGCCTGCGCGAACGATGCCCAAGATAGTCACTGCCGCCAAGACGATGATGGACAGAGCCATCAGCCCGATGCCCGCCCACGCCTAAAACTCAAAATAAGCATGCTTTCTGCCCAAAAACTGCTCGAAAGGCGATGTAAGATTTAAACGAAGATATGGACCCATTCCCCCGCACCACCAATAATATGGCAACTGAGCAAGATTCTTGCTTCCCCTTCTTTTTATGCAGCAGACTAACCATGTTAACTCTCAACGACAACAAATATTGCTACTATAGATTAATAAGACAATTATAAAATAGAACTTGTATGTCAGATGTAGTTGAAAAGTCGATAATCATTCCAATGAACCCTCATGAAAGCTATTCTGGGGGGAGCACCCCTGGGAGCGTGACAGCACAAAAATGGTATGCTGACGAAAAAGGTGGTGTGCTCATCTCCTTTGATAGAGGGTGCAAATACGTTGATTCTTCAGAAAAACTACGTCTTGGATTTTTTTATGATACCGGTCTAGGCAAAATCACACATCGTTTTTCAGTAGTTGATGTGACGGACGATAAGGGGGTAAAGAAGTACGTTAAAGATTATCTTCCACCTTGGAGACAGGAGTTATATCAAAAGAAGCCAGAGGGCCAGCGCACATGGATGCTGATAAAAGACATTTTCAGGCTAAGTAAGCCGATGGAACTCTGTTTTTTTGGGATAGGGCGCGCGCAAAGTTTTGTTTACTCCGAAAAAGGGGAACTTAGATACTCTGAAAAGAAGGAATCTCCTGATGACTTAATTGACGATGTGATTTACCGCTGTGCCGTTTCGCATGGCGACAAGTTCACAGAGGATGATCTTGAATTAATCGTATGGGCGCTGATGGTTAAGAATAATGCAGAATACTTAGACAGACAACGTTCCTACGAAGAGGGCGGTCATAACCTTAGACTGGACATGCTTCTGAAAACACCGAAAGGAGAATACTTCGTAATGGAACTCAAACGAGGGACAGCTCAAAAGAGCATTTTGTGCAGTCAACTCCGGCCTTATATGAATCTGGTAAAACGTAAGCTTCACTTGACTAGACTCAAGGGAATAATCGTGGCAAGGGACATAAGTAACGATTTGGAGAAAGAGCTATCCAAACCAACTAATGGCGACATTTCCTTTGTTCCGTACAAATTCGCATTAAACGAGTTATTCTTTGAGATGTGAATCATAAGTTCGCGATGGTGGGGTAACTTGACGCTATTGGATGAGCAAATAGAGCAATACATATCTAAGCTTGTGAGTGATAAATGCAGGTTCTTGACTAAAGATGTGGAAGAATACTGGACCTCATTGGGTTTACACTTAGATAATCCGACTTGGTTGAGGATCCTTAATCGGCTCGTCGATGTCGATGTTTTCAGATGGCTAGATTTCGTTGCCCACAAATTGCCAGAAATAGCATCAACAAGCGATGATTTTATAGCATTTATTGTTAAGCTGACGCGAAAGATTGGAAACGATATGTCAGGAAGCATGATATCAACGGCCCTTATTAACATTGGCGAGAATGAGCCTGAGCTCGGGCATGCGCTCTTTGAAAGAATGATTTCAGCAGATGGGAAGCTAGCGTATACAGCTGGATTCGTCCTCGGAGGGGTCGGGGCGAAAGAACCAAACAAAGTAATTGAAGCGGCAGAATGTGCGCTTGCCGGCGGCAATCCTTTTCTACGAGCGTGCATTATTAGGTCGCTTGGGATCACTCTACGGTCTCAGGAAAAGATAAACAAATCCTCTCAAATCTTTCGTATTATCAAAAGGCTATCTTGGCAGACGGAAGAAAAGATTGCTCAGATTGAATTGGTCAGGCTTTACTTCGAACTCGATAGATTTGATCCTCGGACATCAAACAAGCATCTAATGAGAATGGCAGAACTAGGTACTCCAGAGATCAGAAGTGCAATCGCTCGGTATCTCATACCATACCGCCTGAGCTATTCCGGTGTTGAAATGAAGCTCATAGAACTTTGCTCGCATGAGGAGCAGGAATACGTGCTGAGTGAACTCGTTTTGCCCCTAGCACAAATAGGTAGGCGATTTCCCGAGGAAAGCTTGGCCATAGTCCATAGATGGATAAAGGAGGATAAGTATTTCAAAATAAGATCAATCGATTGGCTATTGCAAGAAATTGGAAAAGGGGATTTGGTCAAATGTATTCAAACAGTCGAGTATTGGATAAAGGATGAAAACGAAGAAAGGTTTTTGTTTTTCGTGCCCATAGTTCTTGGAGAAATGTGCAAGAGCAACTATCTAGAATTATTGAACTTCCTAGAAAATTGGCATAAAATAGATGACAAGTTTCTGAGGATAATGTTAAAAACTATGAAGGAAGTCCTTACTTACGCCTACGATAAGGAGGACTACGGGCCATTGGTGGACAAGTCCCTCTTCCTATTGCAATTGATCGCACAGCGAAGAGGGGTCGATTACGACAAGATAATCAAGGGGGAAACGGATGAGATTTTTCAGTGCTTACGCATCGCGGAAGAGCTTGGGTTTGAAAGGCCAGCTCTTGACTACAAGGTAATCCAGGGGAACATCAAGAAGTACCCGAGGCTGGAGGAGTTTTTAGGGGTGAAATGGCTCAGAGATGCGGAAATGCGAGTTGATATGACGCATCCTCTTCTAACCTATCTGTCGCGCTCAAAACCTGACTTTGGGAATGTATTTTTAACACATTTGGATGGACTGATGATAAATATCTCTCCCCGAGAAAAGGGCGCGAGCAACCTTAAGGGTGGTTTACGTAACGAGGATGAGTTTTGGCAGACGGTTAGCGAGATCGAGATCACCGGAACTCTGCGGAGGCGATGTCAAGTCGAAATTGAGCCGGAGGTTAACGGTAAGTATTTAGATCTGAGGGTTCGGCTCGATCATCAAGAAATACTTATCGAAGTAATCAATCCTGATAAATTCAAGCCCCTTCGGTTCCTTGCCCGCGCTGTTGTAATACCAAATAGGGCGAGAGGGAAAATTTTCGAGGAATTCAAGAGGCACATTGAACCTGTCAAGGATAAAATAAACCTGCCGGTTATAATCGTGTTGGATGTCGGCAGATCTGAGATTAACCACCGCTCCGTTGAAGATTACCTTGACGGCACTCCCCAGTTTACGTTGGTTCGAAGGAAAGACACTGGAGAGATTGTTAGAACCTACGAATCGAGGGCTGAGGATTCTATGTCACAGCTTCAACCCAGCATGAATCTAATAAGCGCAATAATGTGCTATAGAACAGCCTTGAGCAATGATGGGAAGCTTAATTTTGAGGTGTGGATAATGGAAAACAATAGTGCGACGCGGCCATTGGATAGAACTCATATTGACGCGCTTATAGGGGCATTCAACTAGCTTAGGGGCATGAACATCAAATACCGCGTCATTTGCTTCAAGAGGCAACACAGGTGTATTCTTGACCTGATAGGTTAGAATTGAAATCGAATGCTCTTCCCTACACTTCTAATTGGCAAATGAGCAGTATTCTTGCTTCTCTTGAGCGCAAGCGGGGATGTCCCGAAACCGTGCCGTCCAGAAGATATGCAAAGTGGCTAAGGACGAAAGAGAAGTCAGGGGAGACACTGGATGCAATCTGGGAAAGCCCGAGAAAGGTGAGGAGATCCTAAGCAAGGCCGTGGAGAAAAATAAGGAAACTTACAAGTTCGAGAAGATGCTTGAGCAGAGTAGCGATTTGTTCTATTGATCTAGATTAGAATAAACCTTAATTGATTAAGGTTCATGCACAGGATTGTAATATGGTGGTTTAATTGGAAGCCTGGGAAAAAGGTCTTGCCCGCTATGAATCCCTTAGAAAAGAGGTTGCAGAGGGCGAGGGAAAACTACGCTTTGGGTCAAGATTCCTTAAAGCGTCCGAAATAGCAAGCCAGTACTACTGTGAGAAAAAGGTTGAGCTAACACGCATTTACGGCCGGATCGAAACAGAAGAAATGCGAAAAGGAACAAACGCGCACGAAGGGCTGCTAGTCGACATGGTAAAGGTCAAAAAGGAAGAGCTATGGAAGAACTTGTTTGAAAAACCGACGATGGGCGCAGTATTCCCTCTGATAGGAACGTACGAAGGATGTACAATCATGGGGGTGCCAGACTACACACTTTTTTCCCTTGGAAACCCGCTTTTACTGGTCGAGCATAAATTTTCCAAAAAACCAACGATATTTTCAACTTACCACACACAAGCATTGGTTTACGGATATCTTTTGAACGATTTGGGCTTTGACACGTCCCTGCTCAGATACATCGTGGCCGTGAGTCCACCGGAAATGCATGGAGACGATTTGAGAAAACTTGACCACGAGATATGTCAGCTTGCTATGAGCCGCCTGAAAAGAAAAGAGCCGACCAAGCTCCCCATTCAAAGGGTGGTGGCGATGATGTATCCTTTTTCACTACAGGAAGCAATTGAAAAACTCGAATGGGCCATAGGTTTTTGGAAGGGAGAACGCGAGGCCGTGCCAACCAAAAGTCAAGCAAAGTGTGCCGTATGTGATCTAAAAGAAAAATGCATCGCACACCATTGAAAACATGTAGCTTCAACTATTATGATCTTTCTGGAGTGGTCAATATATGCATCTCATTCGTACGGTCCTTTACATGATGGATCCGGAATCGTGACATCGCCGTATTTGTATAACATTTTTACTCTACATCCAGACATGCAAGTGCTATATCTGTTGCATGTACGACATTTTTCTGGTGGGTTTCTATGGAAATTTCTAAAAAATTGAAGAAGCGGCGAATCATTCCAAATCGATTCAATGCTATCCTCATGCATCTGAACGTTTCCTGCGGAAAAAATAATTCTACCTGAAGATGCGGTGCACGGAAAAACATTTCCAAACGCGTCGATATGAATTCGATTTTCAGCTGCAGAGCATTTCTCGTGGCCTTGCAAAATTTCCAATTCTGAAAAGACCTGACTGGTACAAAAACCACTGCTGATTTCAATCTTATTTTCTTTTTTAGCTTCTGAAATCTCTTTATTGAACTTTTGTACATTCTTTTTTTCAAGTTCAAGATTATCAAATTGAGCTTTCGCTCTTCCAGTGGGCGAAAGTGTCAAGATTCTGATACGCTTAATTCCCATATCATTAACCATTTTAATTAATGGTTTAATTGAATGAAGATTTTGTTTCATGGGCACAAAATATACCCATAAATTAGCTTTCTCATTTATCAAATGTTTAAGACCTGCCTGTGTTGAAGAAAAAGACCCCTTTCTTCCTGTAATAGTATCATGAATTAGTGCAGTGCGGCCATAAAATGTAATACTAATTTCTGCTTCTATTTGCTTTATCCATTTTGCATCTTTCTTAGAAATTAATGTGCCGTTAGAATGAATGTGAATTGGGATATTCAACTCATTTATGCAAAAATTTGCAATGCGCATAAGCCTTTTCCTACTTTTCCTATTTAGAAATGGTTCTCCTCCTGTCAATCCAACTTTTTGCAAGCCTATTGATTTTGCTTCTTGCAAAATTCTTTTAACAGTATTCAAAGACATTTCTTTTCCTCGATTTTTTGAAGAAGCTGAACAGTGAACGCATCGAAGGTTACATTGCCTCGTCACTTCCAAATCGACATGTGTAAGTTTCCTGTTTATTTTAGTCATGTTCTTCAATTTTTCATCTCTAACCTTATTTTGTAAGCTATATCAATCCAAGCTTTTTCATATGTAAAGCAGTATTATCCCAAGAAAATCCTTCTTTGCGGTTATTATAAATTTTACCTTTATTTTTCAAAATAGAAGCTTCAAATTTGTGAATTTCTGAAAGATATTTTTTCATAGCATTCGGAGCACTATTAATTAACAGCATAAGACGCCAGATTAATTTCTCACCTCTAACATATTTCCACGGGCTTCGCCCCTCGAAGTTAAACCCTTCAAGAAAATCAGTTAAATCACCAAATGCAAATCCTGGCGAAACGAATCGAGCAGATTCTGCGGCAATAGCATAATCGCCTGGACCTATTTTACAGTACCATGCCGGACGATAATAACCTGTCAAAACCCTTATGCCATTAGCTCGAGTAGTAGAAAAAAACTGTACAGTAATTCCGTTTTCAACAATCGCCTTTCTTTCAGTTCTACAACAGCGACTAAACAGACCATATGTTAGTGTTTCCAAATTAGGGTCGAGCTTTGCGTCATTTTTGTTAGTCACATCACGTATTGGCACTACCAAAGATTTAGCACCACCGTAATAATATGATATAGTGGCTATATCCAATGATTTTTTTTGGTTGATAGGGATCCAAGGAGGGTTTGGTGGTTTAACATCAAGGTTCAAGTAAGGATTTTCATTCATTATCTACCACAACTAGTCGTTCTACTACTTCTGGTAGGCGGCGGACCTAGCTCTTCTCTTTCCGATGCCAAGGCACTGGCTTCAATCCAGTCTCCTATTTTATTATATCCGTCATCTTTAACGTAATCGTAGACAGGACAATCACTAACGTCAATGTCATCGCCAAAATCCAAATCTCCTTCTCTGCAAGTCTGTCCATTCTGATCCTTGAGATCATGTATCTTTATTAGTATTATGCGATTACCCTTTTCTATGCTTTTTTGAACTTCATATTTAACATACTCACGATTGCATGTTTCTTCGCCAACCAAGACAGCTGTAACAGAAGTTCCTTCTAGATTCTTATCAATCCAACGCTTTATTGCGTCAGGTCCTTGTTTTTTCACGGCTTCAAATTCTGCTACATCATGGAATCCTGCAGATTCTCTATCGGGCTTTGTTACCCAGGAATTCCTCACTTGATTTGCACGCCATACATCGCCTTCATAATGAAAGCTAAAGTATACTTTTCTAGCCATTTGAGCACCAAGCAATTATACTAGCAAGAGATTATTTATATTCGTCAGTGTAACAACAACCAAGAATAATTTTCAATAACAATTGATGCAACAATGATAGCAAGCAAAAGTAGATAGAAAATACCTAATGTTTTCGAGAACATCATCTGCGGTATGCCCTTGACATCTTTTTCAAATCTTTTTTCCAAACTTTGACTGTTCATATCAAATAGAAACTCTTTACTTTTTAAGCGATTTTCACGTAACCAATCAAATAATTTTCGATATAATCTCTCTAATCTTAGAAAATAAGCATCTAAATACCAAAACATCAACCAAGGCAAGAAAGCAATAATGTATTGATATTTATTGCCATTAAGTAACAGAGTAGCCACAACAAGGGTTATTGCCCATCCTTTTATCAAAAATGAATTGGTGCTAAATCTATTGATAATCCCTTGAACCAATTCAAGTTCTTTAAGCAAGTAGTCCTTGGTAGCGTTATTTGCCATAAGATTTACCTATGGTCTACATGCACTTGTTAATTTAATAACGTAACGAATTCCACAGGTCTCGGACCAGTGGTCGAAACTCCAACAGCCGACGCCGACGGATTTAGCCTAAAGTGGAAAGGCCGTCACGGAAACCTCAAACAAAAAGCAATTATGGATAAAAGACCCACAATTTACATTCACCCTAAAGAAAGCAAACAAGTTAAAATTATTACACAGGTACGAAGTCCCCATAATAAGCTGTAGACGACCACTTTGCAGGATTTAATGGGTAAAATGGCCTTTAGCCCCACCAACGTTTCAATGCGTTTGGGCCGATTTTGCTCGTAGCCGCTGTTTATTAGGGGCGAAACCCGCCTTATAAAGCACGATTGCCAAACAGATGGCGGAGGAGATACAGGTGAAAAAGAAAAGATTGGGAAAGGAAAAATCGGCGTGCCCGAAGGAGCGCATCCAAGACTCACGCCACAAGAGTGAGATGCTGTCGAAACGTGGGGAGTGTGAATTGGTCTCCGCAGAAGCATACAATTGGGACGCA
>CAYVFQ010000024.1:0-8117 GCA_964451045.1 uncultured archaeon | reverse complement strand
CCTGTACACCGGATGGACAAGCGGTTTCACAAGCACGACAGTCAAGGCAAGTAAAAACTGGGTCCATGAAACCTTCATTAATTTCTACCGTTCCTTCTGCTGCAGCTTTGATTAAATGAACACGCCCACGAGGAGACTGATGCTCAAATCCTGTTTCCAAATATGTTGGGCAAGCCTCTAAACACATTCCGCAATGGACACAAGCCGAATATTTATCTTCACTTGGTGGATCTTCCCATAGGTAATTACTTTTCGATAAGCATGCTGGCTCACCTAGTTTATTATTTACAGGCATACTCATCTTATATTCCTCCTACAAATCGATCAGGATTTAACACCCTATTCGGGTCAACCGAACGTTTTATGTCTTCCATCAAAGAAAAATAGGATGGCTTTTCACCCCAAACACTTAATCGGTGCCGTAATGTTAATTGTGCATGCTGTACAATCACATATCCACCATTTTTCTCAACTAACAAACGGATCTGCTGAATAAACGAGAGAATATTATCTTCATTTCCTTTGATATAAACCCGCGAAATCCCATGTCCCGCTCCTCCATGTGCTTCAACAAGGAGATTTTCACTTTCACCTATCTCTTCACTAATACGGATAATTTCAGGTACAAGCATGTTTAGACTACCAATTTTCAAAGCAACTTCCATTTCCGTCATAGTCTTCGCTTGAGAACTATATGGTGCTATAGTGTAAAATGCAGACCACCAATTTTTCGCCTTATCCTGATGCAAAATTTGAGTCTCTGTTCCTTTGGGTTTATGGAATTGCACCCAATCCTCCTGGTAACGAACCGAACTCTCAACATCTTCAAACGCTATCGCTAAACTATAGCAATCCATCCCAGTCAATCTTTTATTCAATGAGCGGCTTACTATTTCTAAGGAAACTGGTTCGATTATAGAGTCAAGTAACGTAATAATAAATGTTTTAATAGCTTCCATGTCCCTCTTAGAAAAATTAAGTAAAACCAAACTCTCAAATTTTGGAATAGGGCGGAGTTTTATCGTAATTTCACTTATAATCCCTAAAGTACCCATGGCACCAATAAACAACTTGCTCATGTCGTATCCGGCTACATTTTTTACAACCTTCCCCCCGGTACGAATGATTCGTCCATCCGGGTATACGACTCGTAGACCAATCACGAGATCTCTTGCTGAACCATATCTCAATCTCTTCGGCCCACTATCGTTAGAAGAAATCACTCCGCCGATCGTAGAAAATTCAGGATGTGCAGGATCTATGGAAAACATTTGTTGGTGTTTTGCAAGATATTCCGTTATTTCCTTCATGGTTGTCCCTGGTCGTATCGTTACTGTCATATCGCCCGGTGAATGTTCCACAATCCCTTTAAACCCGGACAAGGATAACAGAATATTTGCTTTTTCATTTAACCCGCCTAGCTCACTTTTAGTTCCTCCGCTAATAGGTATCACTTTTAACATATTCTGATTGGCATACTGTAAAATGCCTGCAATTTCTTCCTCAGTTTTCGGAAAAACAGTGTATACGGCATCTTTATTTAAGGAATTTTCTGCTTCTTCTTGAATCTGTCCGCTTGGGAGGATTTTCTTTAAATCACTAATAATCATGCATTATGCCTCCATTTGTTTCATATTAAGAAACCTTGCTTCCTTTAAGAAACAAGGTTTCTTAATATTTTATAAAAAAAATGATTATTTATCAATATTTGTCGATTCCTCGACAAATATTGATAAATAAGAGTGTTTTCCAGTGCTGAGCTTCTACATCAATATATGTTCTACGGAATCATCCATGACAAGAAAGTTGATTGTGCAAAAGTGATTATACAAACAATCAAAAGTAATATAATGCTATGTTTGAGAGTAAACCGGAATATATCCGCTTCTTTACCACCCAAACCAACCGCAGCGCAAGCTACAGCGATCGACTGCGGTGATATCATTTTACCCGTAACCCCTCCACTGCTATTCGCCGCAACAGCCAATAACGGATTCATGCCTACTTGACCGGCAGTGATCTTTTGTAAGCTTCCGAACAATAAGTTTGCAGATGTATCAGAACCAGTAAGAAATACACCTAACCATCCAAGTACGGGAGAGACGAATGGGAATATAGCACCTGTTGCAGCCAATGTCATCCCTAGTGTTGTGCTCATACCGGATGCATTTGCAAGATAGGCAAGTCCTACAACCGAGCCAATCGTCACTAAAGCAAACTTCAGTTCATTAAGTGTTTCACCAAAAGTGATGAACCAGTCTTTCCAATCGATCTTAAGAATAAATTTCGATATGATAGCAGCGAAAAGAATTGCAGTACCCGCCGCTACCAATAATTCAATTTTAAATAGAGCTGCTATTGGCTTGCCGCTTTGGCCAATAATCAAATTATTTAATCCGGGAACTGCCGGGTGAAAACTAATGGCTTTCCCAATCGGATTAATGAAATTCAACAGAGCGTTTGTTCCTTCATATTTTCCGGTTAACGCCTTCTTTATTACAGGCAACCCCCAAACAAGGATAATCGTTGTTAACACAAGAAATGGGGACCACGCTTTGAAAATCTGCCTGCTATTATAATTCATTTCCGGTTTTAAATGTTGTTTTACACTTAGAGCTGTACCATGGGCGGCGGCTGTTTCCAGTGCTGCTCTCTCTGATTGAAAACGAAAGACAGTTTTGGGCTGCCATACTTTTAGGAAAAGGGTTAAACAAACAAGGGATACTAAAGCAGATAAAATATCGGGAAGTTCAGGTCCCAGATAGTTTGAAGTCAAAAACTGTGTTACTGCAAAAGAAATACCCGATACAAGAATTGCAGGCAATACTTCCATCGTTTTTTTGAAACCGGACATTACGAAAACGAGATAAAATGGGACAATAAGAGATAAAAGCGGCAATTGACGGCCGACCATTTTAGCAACTTCCATCGCAGGAATTCCTGTAGGACCTTCCATCGCTATGATCGGAGTTCCAATAGCTCCAAAAGCGACCGGTGCGGTATTAGCAAGCAAACAAAGTCCCGCTGCATAAAGCGGATTGAATCCTAAACCTACTAGTAAAGCCGCAGAAATGGCAACCGGAGCACCAAATCCAGCAGCTCCTTCAAGAAAGGCGCCAAAAGAGAAGGCAATTAAAAGCGCTTGCAAACGTCGGTCCTCTGTAAGCGTTACCACAGAAGCGCGAATAATATCAAATTGACCTGTTTTTACAGTCAATTTATACAAAAATACGGATGCAATAATGATCCAGCCAATAGGCATTATACCGTAAATTGCACCCTGAATAGATGACATAACAGCCATTCCTGCAGGCATTCCATATACAAATACGGATACTAAAATCGCTATTAGTAAGGTAGTGGTTCCAGCCAGATATCCCTTCATGCGTTTAAAGGCTAAAGCCCAAAATAAATAAAGAATTGGAATCAGAGCGACTAATGAGGAAAGACCAAGATTGCCCATGATTGGATTGAATATTTGGGTCCATGTCATAATTAATTAACTCCCTCAATTATAATTTTTGATAATAACCGTTCTATTAATTCTTTTGCTTCTTCGCTTTGTTATACTCATACAATAAAAACTACTGAGACAATTTTCGTCTCACCTCCCTTACATTCCTTCGTTCTTCCTCTCAAGGGTTCTTTGAATCAGTGAGGTTACGAGTCAGGGAATGAACGTCGATCATTCGGTACCCAGCATACAGGAGACGCTCTTTTGTTCAAACTCCAAAATTTCATTACAGGAATGGCTCCTTTCCGCGATATTTCATTCATCCTTTGATTTCATCCTGAATGATCGAAAATAGGCACAGTAGTTTCCTTTGAATAAACCTGACGATGATAAAAAAAATAGAATTTGGTAGCGCTTACAAATTCGTCAACTGCGTTGGGGCACATACTCACTAATCCCTCCTTTATCAACACTTCTAAGATTTGGTCTCGGTTAAACACCCTTAATGTGGACACCGCACCTCTTATTCGATGACTAAGGGGTGTACTGTCCAAGTTCAAATAGGGTCTAAAAAGGTATGTGCAAAATCACATGGGGCGGGGGAACCAAATTCACGTAATTTTGCACCTTTGACTGAATCTTTAATAACTTCCATTGCCGGTCCTAAGTATTTTCAAGGATCAATCCGGCCTGTCGCATAATTATCTCTAAAAACTATAAGAAATCCAATTTCACTCTCTATACCCAAGTCTAGCGGAAATCTTTTTACTAATCTCAATCATTTTATCCTTTAATTCATTCATTTTTTCATTTGTCATTCTCATTGTAGGTCCAGAAATGCTAACAGCTGCAATCACTTTCCCTGAACGATCAAAAATAGGCGTTGAAATACAAGAAATACCTACCTCATTTTCTTCTAAATCCAAGGCATACCCTTTAGTTCTTATATCGATCAGATGATCATATAAGACTTCCTTGTCTGTAATGGTGTTAATGGTATGTTTCTCCAGCTTGTATTCCTCTATAATTTTGGTTACTTCTGAAGGCGGCAAGTAGGCTAAAATCACTTTCCCGACAGACGTACAGTGCATAGGAGCCCTTGTTCCAACTTTCGAATGCATACGTAGAGTTTCATTTCCTTCTAATTTTTCGATGTAAACCACTTCACCTCGATCATAGACGACAAGGTGAATCACTTCATTAGTAAAATGCTCTAACTCCTTTAAAAAAGCTTTTGCCTCAACACGCAAGTCAATGGATTCAAGTAACGTGGAACTTAATTCCAATACTTTGTAGCCTAATTTATATCTTTCCGTCTCTACATCTTGTTCAACATAACCATGTCGAACGAATGTAGACAACATTCGATAAACTGAAGTTTTATTTAAATCGATTTCCTTAGATAATTCGGTTACCCCATATCCTTCTTTTTTTGAACCTAATATTCCAAGAATCTGTAAGGCTCGATCAACCGATTGAACAATGTTATCCTTAGACATATGTGATACACCTCTATGTTTTTATTTTGATGAAAACTTCATCATCATATAAATATATATCACATACGCATAATCCAAGGAAACTACAAATGTTATATCTGGCCTTTAGTTACATGATTCACACTTCATAACTTATTCCATGCTTTGATCAACGTACGTTTGGATTGAGCAATGATAATATCCGAGGATTCATTCCCCACAGGTTTGACCTCAAAGGCTACTACATTAGACAATCCTTCCCCAATATAACCAATTTCCATTAATACTTTTAAATATTCCACTAACTCGTCGACATCATTTTCACTTCCCGGATATCCAAAACGAGGATGTACGTCCCCATACGCAGGATCGGAAGGATCTTTCACATAACAATTACCAATGTGAGCATGATTCAGATAATCTCTAGCCGTGTACAGAGCATCTCGCGAACTTTCACGCTGCATCGGTAAATGACTTAAATCCAGCATCAAACCAAAGGAAGGATCTTCCTTTCTCACTTCTTGCGCTACTTCAACGGCCAAACGATTAGGCCCAATCAAACATTTTTTATCTGTAGTATCATCAAAGGTTTCCAGCGAAATCACTAATTCCCCTTTACTTCTCGCATATTGACAAATCTCCTTTAAGGAATTGACCAGTAACTGAATCGCTTTTTCTTCTTGCTGATTCGGCTTAGAGCCACTCAGGAGACCTAATTTACCTGCTTTTACTTCATAAGCGTGATCAATAGCTCCCTTGATTAAATCAACAGCAGTCCGTCGTTTTTCTTCATCAAAAGAATTTAAATCAGCCTTATTTCTTAACAGCACAGGCTGAGCACCAAAGCCTACGGTCATACGTCCCGATTCTAGCATCTGCGCTACTAACTTCCGCTGCTCAATGTCATTAACCTGTGTAATCTCAATTGCTGAGAAAAAATCATCGGTTATGATTTTATTTACAGTCTCAACGATGGGTCCATCTCCAGCCATTGTTTGGGGATACGCCATGAAATGGACAATCCCTACTTGCATGTAATAATGAAGATCACTTTTCATGTTATGCGGGTGCCTCCTTTACGTATTAGTTGATCGAGTAGTCAACAGTAGAAAGTCTTCCATTGAAGGAGAATCCGCAAACAGCAGCCGGATCAACTACTACTTCAATCAAGTATGGCTTGTTGAGTGCAACAGCACGCCCAAGAGCCGGTTTGATGTCTTTCCAGTCTGTTACCAGTTCGCCGCGAACTCCCATACCTTCCGCTGTTTTCACGAAGTCAATACCGCGCCCTTCATTATCACTGAGCTCATTATTGTAATCAAGGTCCGTTGAAATGCGGCGCTCATCATACCACCAGTTTTGCTGTTGGCGAATCAAACCGTATAAGGAATTGTTCATAACGAACACTATGACAGGAATGTTGAACTTAGCTGCTGTAGCCAGATCCTGCAGGGACATACCCAAGCTGCCGTCACCAACGATGTTCACACTTTGACGATTCGGGAACGCCAATTTCGCAGCCATCGCAGCTCCAAGACCCCAACCCATTGTACCCGCACCGCCAGTAATTAAATAGGTGCGTGGTTCATACGTTTCAAACAACTGGCAAGACCAGATCTGACTGATTCCACAGTCGTGTGAAGCGAAAGCATCACGATCCAAGAATTCACGAAGCTCTCTTAAAGCACGTTGCGGTTTGATTGGCAGAGAATCAAAATCCGTTTTACGTGCAAGACTATTACGTTCTTCTGTTAGATCAAGTGGTTTAACTTCCAACGCGTGAGCAGCAACTTCTTGGTTCAGTGCTTTTACTGTTGTTGCAAGCTTCACCATAAAGGATTTAACATCGGCAATTACGCCCAGTTCTGTTTCAAGGTATTTTCCAATTTGTTTCTTATCCAAGTTGACGTGAACAATTTTCGTGTTTTGTTTAAATTCTTCGAAATTACCGATACTGCGATCGCCGAAACGTCCACCCAGGTTAATAACCAAGTCAGATTCAAGGACTGTTTTATTTCCAAGAGGAGTATTCAGCATGGTTCCCATACGTCCGGCAAACAATGGATGGTCATTCGGGAACGTGTCAATTCCCATGACTGAGGTAACGACCGGAATTTGCAGAGTTTCTGCCAATTCTTTCAATTCTGCTTGTGCATTAGCCAGATTTACACCGCCACCAGAAATGAATACGGGCCTTTTGGCTTCTCTCAGAAGCTGAATCGTTTGGGCGATATCTTCGTCGGAAGCTTCCGGCAATTGTACAGGAACACTAATAAATTCATCAAGATCTACTTCAACCACAGTTTTTTGTACGTCTACACATAGGTCCACTAATACAGGACCTGTCTTCCCAGTGGTTGCATCTTCCCAAGCTTCATGGAATCTTTGTACTGCAGTACTCGCATCGTTCATCTGGTAAACAGCCTTGCATACAGGTTTTGCAATCTCCGTGATTGCCACTTCCTGGAAAGACTGTGTGCCAACCAAGTGAGAAGCTACTTGACCCGTAAAGGCGATCATCGGAATGCAATCCATGTATGCGCCATACAAGCCAGTAATAAGGTTTGTACCGCCAGGACCGGATGTTGCGGCGCATACACCCACTTTCCTGGTTGCTCTGGAATAAGCATCAGCCATAAAGGCACCCGTTTGTTCGTGACGAACAACATAAGATTTGATGTCAGTCAGTTCGCGAATCGCATCATATAAGGGAAGAATCGCAACTCCAGGTACTCCATAGATGTGCTCTACACCTTTTTTCTTTAAATAAAGCGCAATAGCTTCAGCTACTGTCATTTTTTGCTTTGCCATGATTAATCCTCCCTATTATTGTTACTAATAGATTTTATATTATTAAGAATTTCCGAAAGGGTAAACCGATTGCCTACATTTCCAGGAAACACAATGTATGGCGTTTGTGGAAAATGAGCTTCGGCTCCAGTTAACCATACGGGAATTCCAGCCGCTGCTTGACCTAAAACCTTTGCTTTTTTGATGCCTAACCCTTGTGTGGCTATATCGCTGGAGGTAATTCCTCCTTTAGCAATAATAAATTTAGGTGTAATGGATAAAGAATGAACGATTTCCGCTAGACTGTTCGATATGGTTTGACTAATTGATAGATTGTCAGATTTATTCGCTACTGTAACGACGTTCCGACTCGTATAGATCACTGTATCTTCGCC
>CAYVFQ010000023.1:2461-8447 GCA_964451045.1 uncultured archaeon | reverse complement strand
CCTGAACAAATTTACACCTCTCTTATTATCTGATTTTTTTCTTTTAATATATGTTCTTGCATCGGTTTTAATGTTTTAAATAATCAAGGACGGCTTAATTTGTCATTTCTAAATGTTTTCTTGCTCTTAAATAAATTACTCTAGCACCTAAACCTTTTATTTTTTTTCTCAGTTTTGCATCATTTGTAGCAAATACGAATCCCTTATCATTTCCCTTTCTTTTGGAACTTGAAGCAAGATGTGTTATTGCATCATCTGCAGTGGTTCCAGGTGCATCGACAAGGACTATCTTACCAGTATCTATAAAATTAAGTCCTACTCTTGCATATTTTGTCTCCAACCTTCTTAATTCATCAATAGATTGGTGAACCATAATGAAGTTGCATGGCGCACGTACAACATTCTCAATTTCGTCGAATCCAATCTTAAAGCGGAACATATCGATAAAGAAATTTGTATCCAAAACCACGTTTACTCGCTTAGATTCTGCTAAGAGTTTCTGACTTAACATACTGTCAATCCTTTAAATCTGGCGGAATGTAAATATTTATATCGAACCTGAGAAAATTAAAGTAAGGTGAAACTATAAAATGAAGGGGATATCGGCAGTAATAGCTACGATATTGATGCTAATGATTACTGTTGCTATGGTAGGACTAGCATACATGTTCATTACGGGTCTATTCACATCAAGTACAGCAACTAACATTGCGTTGTCAAGCGTCGATTGTACCGGAGGAAATATATACGTGACTATAAGGAACACTGGTACAGAATCCATATCTGTAGCGGATATAACAGTTTACGTAGACGACACAGGAACCGTTTGTGGTGGCGGTACAATGACCTCAGGTAATGCTACTGCATGTACAACGATAGCAAGTCCTGGAGCAGGATCTCATTCACTAAGGATACTCGGGCCAAGTAATTCGGTAACCGGAACGGTATATTGCGCATCATAAACAGTAATTCTACTTAATAATCCCGTAGCCTATTAGACGCCAACGACCAGCTACTTGTCTTGATATAACTACCCTTTCTCCTTTTTCAACGCATACAGGTATCTTTAGTTTCAAGTTCACTGTTTTCTTGATTTGAATGACTGTGCCTATTGACCTGGCTGTACCAACATTTATCATAACGTTCTCATCTGGCTTTATAGGCTGCACCTTATCCATGCTTTCTGACCCAACAACTCTTTTCAGAAGCTTCGTTTCAATGCTTATTTCATTCGCACTCTCAGGAAGTTTCCCAGGCAAACCAACGAGATTGCCTACCAATAAATCAGATTTCGTTATCGATGGATCAAGCTCTGTCATCACACCAAGCAGTCCGCCAGGGCCTGCCTCTTCCAAATTTATTCCAGCTTTCTGCAACCCTGTTATACTCGTTTTCAACGACTGGTAAGAGCCGTCGTTCTTCCTAAATCCAGGCCTAATTTCTATCTCTTCTCCAATTTTCAGCTTTCCGGCAACTATGCTTCCACCAAGAACTCCACCAAGTAGTTTCTTTAAAGGAGTACCGGGCTTATTTACGTCAAAACTCCTTGCGACCAGCATTTTCGGACCTTTATCACCAGTCTTATCATTAGGATGATCGGGTATTACCTTTTCTATAGCCTCGAAAAGTAAATCTATGTTTACCCTTTTCTGTGCAGACACAGGAATTATTGGAGCATTCTCAAGTAATGTCCCTTTGACAAATCCTTTTATCTCATTATAGTTCTTCAGTGCCTCTTTTTCATTGACAAGGTCAATTTTATTCTGAACAATTATTACGTTCTTTATCCCAGCAACTTCCAGTGCTGTCAGGTGCTCTCTGGTTTGCGGTTGAGGGCATCGTTCGTTTGCAGATATCATCAATATCGCGCCATCCATGAGACTTGTTCCTGTAAGCACAGTAGCCATAAGCGTCTCGTGACCAGGAGCGTCAATCAGACTCACAGTTCTTTGAAGTTCACCATCTTCAAAACAATATTGGCACTTTTTGGTTGGTGAATACTTGCCGCATTTCTTGCACTTGTATATGTGTGCATCTGCATACCCAAGCCTAATCGTTATTCCTCTCTTGAGTTCTTCAGAATGAGCAAGTGTTAACTTTCCTGTCAATGCTTCGGTAAGTGTTGTCTTTCCGTGGGCCACATGACCAACCATTCCAATGTTAGAAGAAGGTATAAGTTTTGGATCTATAGTTTTTGTTTCTTTTTTTGCTGATTGTTTTTTAGTTGTTAACTTACTCACCTTCTTTTTCTTTAGGAGCCTCTTCCTTCTTTTTTTCATCTGGTTTTTTGTCTAGTTCTTTGGTCTCTTCTTTTTTAGACTCTTCTTTTTGTTTTATCTCTTCTTTAGGTGTTTCTTCCTTCGGTTTTGGCTGCTCTTTCTTAGATATGAAGTCTTCGAATTTTTTGTCGCCATATTTTACAACCTTTACATTTATCTGGACTATATCGCTGCCTACAATGTTACCGGCAACCATTTTCCTCTTTCTCTGTCCTTTCAACCCAGGATGGAAGCCGGGCGGTCTTGTTAGTAACAATTTCTTACGTCCGCTCCCTTTTAGGTCAGAATGCATTGGAAAACCGTCCTTATCGGTTCCACCGGTTATCTGAAGAGAATAATCGTTAAGTCCCATTATATCTCCACTGAACTCGTCTCCAATCTTCTTGCCGATTAATCCAACTGCTTTCGACTGGTCTAGGTCTGTCTGAAAAGTTTTCCTTGTCTTTGGGTCGCTTACAACGACCTTGAATATTGCCATTTAATCATCACCGTTTTACGTTAAATTAAATCTTAAATTATACTTATATTTTTAAATACTTCTTATAAATCGGAAAACAAAAATAAAATAGTAAAAGTGCGTGTATATGATTGGAAAACAGAATAAAGAAAATTTTGTTGTGACACCATGGGAAGTAAAGGGAAAGGTAGATTACGATAAGTTAATAGAGAAATTTGGTACAAGCAGACTGACAGATGACATTCTAAAGCGCGTGGAAAAACACACAGGCGAACTGCATTATATGCTAAGGAGGAAAATATTTTTCTCGCATCGAGATTTTGAATGGATTCTGGATAAATATGAGGCTGGAGAGAAATTTTTCTTGTATACAGGGCGAGGTCCAAGCGGGCATACACACCTAGGCCATCTTATTCCGTGGATATTCACAGCATGGTTGCAAAAGAAGTTTGGCGTTGAACTTTATTTCCAAATGACTGATGATGAAAAACATTTGGTCAAACCTTTGTCACTTGAACAAACAACCGGCTTTGCATACGATAATGCATTGGACGTGCTTGCGTGTGGAATGGATCCGAAAAAGACGTACATATTTTCTGACGTAGAATATGGGAAGACCCTTTACAAGGAGGCTGTAAAAATAGCCAAGCATGTAACGTTCTCAACTTCAAAGGCTGTATTCGGCTTCAAGAATAGTTCGAATATAGGAATTGTGTTTTTCCCAGCAATACAGGCAGTGCCGTGCTTTTTACCAAGCGTAAAAGCAGGGAAAAACATCCCGTGCTTGATACCTGCTGCAATAGATCAGGACCCCTACTGGAGAATATCACGTGACGTTGCACCAAAACTTGGGTATTACAAACCCGCACAGATACATTCAACGTTCATGCCTGGGCTATTAGAAGGTGGAAAAATGAGCGCAAGTGACCCAAACTCGGCAATTTTCACAACCGATACACCTGAACAGATAGAGAAGAAAGTGATGAACGCATTCACAGGTCAGCAACCCACTGCCGAACTGCAGAGGAAACTTGGAGGAAATCCAGAAATATGCAATATTTGCCAGTATTATTTCTACTTGTTCGAACAGGATGACAAGAAGCTTGAAAAGATATTTGAAGGAGAACGTACAGGAACGTTATTGGCAGGAGAACATAAAGCAGATCTTGCAAAGCGTATTAAGAAGTTCGTATCCGAACATCAAAAGCGCCGGGAAAAGGCCAGAAAAATTATAGATAAAGTCATGGTAAAGGATTAAAAGTTGATTTTGTGAAAAAATCTATAAATATCACGAAGGAAGGAAAAATTTACCTTGAAAATGGCTTTCCAGAAAAGAACTTGGCAGATGTGCTAAAGGATGGTCCGCTGAACTTGAAGGAAGCTAGAAACAGGGTAGATAATTTCAACATATCTCTCCAATGGGCGAAGAAAAACGGCTGGGTGGAAATAAATGGAGGCAAGCTCGTTCTGAAAAAGTATCCTGAGTTTGTCCCAGAGTTCGACGCATTGAAAAAGCTCGCTAAAGGAGAAGAAATAGACTCAGTACTTTTGGAGAAATTAGTCTGGAGAAAATTAGTCAGAATAGAAGGAAAGGCCAGAATCAAAGCCAAAAAACTTGTTGGCAAGGAGATTTCAGATTTGACACCTGAACTGATAAAAACTGGACTATGGAAAGATGTGAAGTTCAAACCATACAATGTCCAAGCTGTTGGAAAAAAAATATATCCAGGAAAATTACACATACTCACAGTTTTCGAGCAGAAGATAAGGAGAATATTCCTAGACCTCGGATTCACAGAAGCGGAAGGTCCGCTTGTCGAATCGAATTTCTGGAACTTCGATGCACTTTTCCAGCCTCAGGACCACCCTGCACGCGACTTAGCAGACACGTTTTACATGAAAACCCCTGCAAAAGCAAAAGTACCGTCAAAACTGATAAGTGATGTAAAGGCCGCTCATCAGAACGGCGGAACTACAGGGTCATTCGGCTGGAGATACAAATGGTCTGAAGAGTTCGCCAAAAAAAACGTTATGCGTACGCATACAACAGCCGTTTCAGTAAGAGAACTTTCTCAGCTCAAGCCGCCTGCAAAGAGATTCTGCATTGGGCGTGTGTACAGGAATGAGACTATTGATTACAAGCACTTGCCTGAGTTCATGCAGGTTGAAGGTATAGTTGTTGACAAAAACGTAAGATTCAAAGACCTGCTTGGGTGTTTGAAGGAATTCTATTCTAGACTTGGATTTAAAAAAGTGAGGTTTACTCCGTCTTTCTTCCCTTACACTGAGATGAGCACTCAAGTCGAGGTATATTTTGAAGATAAGAAAGAATGGCTGGAATTAGGGGGTTCAGGGATATTCAGACCAGAAGTCACCGAACCACTTGGTGTAAAAGAGCCTGTACTTGCATGGGGCCTTGGTTTCGAGCGGCCGATAATACTCAAGTTAGGCTTGAATGACATACGAAACTTCTATTATAGAAATGATTTGAAAATGTTGAGAGAAGTCAGTGTTTTTCAATGAGGGATTAAAAATGGCTGTAGTGGAATTTAAAAAATCGCACCTAGAAAAAATGATTGGAAAAAAACTTTCGGAAAGGGCGTATACAGAGCGCATACCCTTGTTCGGATGTCCACTTGAGAAAATGGAAGACGATGCCGTTCATTTTGAAGTGTCGCCGAACAGGCCAGACCTACTTAGCATAGAAGGATTTTCAAGGGCAATTAGGAATTTCTTGTCAAATAGGCCGAAACTTACAAGCTACAAGGTCTTAAAAGGCAATACAAAAATTAAGGTCGATCCTAGCGTGAAAGAGGTCAGGCCTTTCATAGCCTGTGCAGTCGTAAAGAATGTGAAAATAACTGATGACCTTATCGCATCATTGATGCAGGTCCAAGAAAAGCTACATGATACGCTTGGCAGGAAGAGAAAGAAGGTTGCAATTGGTATACATGACATGAAAAAGGTTCAACCTCCGTTCACATATAAGGGTGTATCTCCTGATGGTATAAAGTTCGTGCCTTTGGATATGGAAAAAGAGATGACACCTAGGCAAATCCTTGAAAAGCATCCGAAAGGAATGGCGTATGCACATATACTCAAAGACAGCGCAAAATACCCGATAATAGTTGACAAAAAGAACCGCGTTTTAAGTTTTCCGCCGATAATCAATGGCGAACTGACCAGAGTTACAGAAAATACTAAGAGTTTGTTCATAGACGTTACCGGAACCGACAACGTTGCTATAACC
>CAYVFQ010000023.1:0-2451 GCA_964451045.1 uncultured archaeon | reverse complement strand
CCCAAGCGTTGAATATCATTGTAACGTCGTTCGCAGATAGAGGATGCAAAGTAGAATCTGTTGAACTTACAGGAACCAAAAAAGCTAAGACACCGGACCTTAGCAGATGGAAGGCAAAAACTGACATTGGGTACATTAACAAAATTCTAGGTTCGAACCTGAGCAAAACAGAGATTGTGAAGTTATTGGAAAAGATGGACATAGGGTTTGATGGAAAGCAAGCATCAATACCACCTTACAGAGCAGATGTGATGCACCAGATAGATATAGCCGAGGACGTGGCTATCGCTTATGGATATGATAAATTTGAGCCTACCATCCCAGATGTCCCGACTATAGGTAGACCATTGGAGAAAAACGATTATTATTACATTGTAAAGCAAGTCATGATAGGTGCCGGGTTTCAGGAGGTAATAACCCTTACGCTCTCAAATTTCGAGGATGAATTTGATAAGATGAATATTGAGAGGAAAGCCGTCGCTGAAATGCTCAATTCCGTGACACCCGAGTGTAACATAGTCAGAATAGGGCTGATTCCTTCGATTATGGATGTATTGTCAAAAAACCAGCACTACGAATATCCACAGAGGGTGTTCGAGGTAGGTGACACTGTTCTGCTCAATGAAGAAGAGGAAACTGGAGCTAGAAACGTTAAGAAGCTCGCATGTTCAATAGCCAATACAAAAGTGAGTTACGCAGAGATATCGTCTATTCTGGACAGCGTCATGCAAAGCCTTGGAACCAAGTACAAGTTGAAAGAAAATAAGCATCCGAGCTTTATAGAAGGACGCTCTGCTGATATTTTATTTAAAGGAACAAAAGTCGGCATTATAGGAGAAATCCATCCTAAAGTTTTAAGAAATTGGAACTTGGAAATGCCTGTTGCAACTTTTGAAATAAGCCTTGATGAATTAAAAAGGTAAATTCCACAAACAATTCACTTGAGTCTTACCCTCTTAGCCAATTGATGAAACGATTGAATACTCCGTCCGAACTTCGTTCTACAAAATCTCTTCCACTGAGCTTGTGTGCCAATCGATTTATTTCTATTGCTGCGGGTGAATCAGGTGCATATCCTATTATCGGCTGCCTAGCAGCAATGCTTTCATTGACTTTAGCATCTTCAGGTATTTCAGCTATAATCGGGAGCTCAAGTATCTCCTTTATATCCATTATGCTCAGTTCATGATCCTCGACCTTCCGTCTATTGACAACAACCCCTATTATGTCCTTGTTCATCTGCTTTGCTATATTCGCTGTCTTGAGAACGTCTGCAACGCTTGGCATGTCAGGATTTGTGATAAGAAGTATTTCATCTGCCGCCTCTATCGCACTTATGGCTTCCCTTCCTAACCCTGCTGCACAGTCCATAAGCACATAGTCTGCTTTGCCAATCAGATTAAAGGTTACATTAGACAATTTGCTGGCATCCACACCCTTCAATGCACTAGTAGATATGCTTGCCGGAATGAACTTGAAGCCATATGGATGAGTATACATTACTCGGTTAAGGTTGACTGTGCCTTTCAATACATCATGCAGGCTTTTCTTTGGCAGATGCATGCCAAAATGCAATCCTAGATTGGGTGTAGTCATGTTGGCATCAATTGCAATTACTTCCTCGCCAATGTCAGCAAGCGCATAAGCAAGATTAGAAGTCAACGTTGTTTTTCCAATTCCGCCTTTACCGCCGATTATGGCAATTGTGCGCGTCATAGTACCACAATAATAGTTCGTTTTCAAGATAAAAATGTGCTTTGAAACGAAGTGCCCCATGAGGGATTTGAACCCTCGACCTTCAGGTTAGAAGCCTGCCGCTCTATCCAAACTGAGCTAATGGGGCGTTTTTGGCATGAATTACAATTTACATTTTCCTTTTTAAGGTTTTATGTATGGGAGACCTCAACACTTAAATCCTTAGTTTTCAAAATTTAAAGAAGTTGAATGGTGAGTCTAGATGACTGGTGGATCAGTTCTACAATAGAGAAGATTGTCTTGCCGATTCTAGTTGGAAGAATGCTGTTCGTTCTCATATCTATTCCCGAACGTACAACCCTGATGAAACTCCTGAGGAAAGGGAAGAAAAAGCTAATAGAATAGCTGAACTTCTGGACATGCCATATATTAAAAGCAAAGATATTGATAGATAGTATGGAGAATGGTTTTATGGACAAAATAAATTTCAAAAAGATAGAAAAGAAATGGCAGGAGAAATGGGAGAAGAAAAAGATATTTGAGGCAAACCCTGATTCAAACCGTAAAAAGTTCTTTATAAATGTGCCATATCCTTACGTAAACGGCGCTCCTCACATAGGTGCTGGGTTCACATTTATACGTGGTGATGTTTATGCGAGATTCAAACGTATGCAAGGATTCAATGTATTGTTTCCCCAAGGATTCCACGCAACAGGCGAACCGATAGTCGGCGCTGTAAAGAGGCTTAGGCAGAAC
>CAYVFQ010000022.1:0-8502 GCA_964451045.1 uncultured archaeon | reverse complement strand
TACAAGCACAACTGGGCAAAGGCAGACGAAATAACAAGGAAGCACAGCGTAGCAACCAAGGAACTTGGGGACCCGAGAGGGAATTTCAGAATCTTCATTGAAGACGGCAAGATAAAAGTGGTTCATATGGGCACCGAAGGCAAAAGGATAGACGAGCTTGAAGGTACGCGTGCCATAGACATATATAGGCAGATGGTGAAAGAGCTAAGAGTTCATGACCAGTTTCACGCGTTCGATTTAGGGGCGGAACTCCAAAAGGCGGAGATTGCCCTGGATAACGGACTGGAATACAATCAGGACCAAAAACTGAAATTAGAAAAATAATTGAAATGGAAAATCAAAAAATTTAGTAGGTGAAAATGGAATGTTGGATATAAAATTGATCAGGGAGAATGCAGAAATGGTCCGCAAGAACATAGAGCGGAGGCATGAAAACGAGAAAGTAAAACTTCTGGACAGAGTCATAAAACTAGATGAAAAATGGAGGGAGTCGACGAAGAAACTAAATGACTTACGAAAGCAAAGAAATGACATCAGCATGGAAATTGCAAAATTGAAAAAGGGCGGAAAAACAGAAGAAGCGAAAGCAAAAATGGCAGAAGCGGCGAAAATACCAAAGAAGATAAAGCAGGTAGAAGACAAGAAGGAAGAATTGCAGATTGAGTTGAGAATCGGGCTTATGAAACTGCCGAACATTATGCATGAGAGCGTGCCGTTCGGGAAAGACGAGCATGACAATGTTGAGATAAGGAGGTGGGGTAAAGCTCCGCAGTTTGATTTCGAACCTAAAAGCCATGCAGAGATAGTCATCGGCCTCGGAATGGCCGATTTTGAACGCGCTGCAAAGGTATCAGGGTCTGGGTTCGTCTACCTTAAAGGCGAGATGGTTCTTTTGGACCTTGCAATACAAAGATTCGCTATTGACTTTTTGCGCAACCGAGGCTTCACTCTTGTCGAGCCGCCCTTCATGATACGAAGGGAGGCATATGAAGGTGTTACGGACCTTGGCGACTTTGAAAGTGTGATGTACAAGATTAACGGCGATGATTTGTACCTTATTGCGACAAGCGAACATCCTATGGGTTCAATGTTCCTGAACGAAGTTCTGAACAGAGACCAACTGCCCATAAAGTTTGCTGGCGTGAGCCCATGCTTCCGCAGAGAAGTGGGATCTCATGGCAAATATACGAAAGGATTTTACCGCATGCACCAGTTCAACAAAATAGAACAGTTCATCTTCTGCTTGCCCGAGCAGTCATGGAAACTGCACGAAGAGCTTCAGGAGAACAGCGAGAAGATGTACCAGGCATTAGGGTTGCATTACAGGGTTGTGAATGTATGCACAGGCGACATTGGCAGCATAGCTGCGAAGAAGTACGACACAGAAGTCTGGATGGCGGACGGTCAGTTCCGTGAAATAGGATCAAATTCGAACTGCACGGACTATCAGGCAAGAAGGCTGAACACAAGATATCGCGAAGGTGAAGGTAAGCCCGTTATAAGTTTCGTACATACACTAAACAATACAGCACTTGCAACAAGCAGAACTATGATGGCAATACTTGAACAATTCCAGCAGAAGGACGGCAGTGTTGTTGTGCCTAAGGTTCTTAGAGAATACATGAACGGCATAGAAATGATAGAAAGAAAGTGATTGAGAATGGATGAAAAGATATTGAAAGGTATCATCGAATTTTCGAAAATTGCTGGCAAGTTAAAGAAAGTTGAGCGCACAGGATGGAAGATGCGTGTTGGAATAAAAAATGCTGAATCTGTTGCAGATCACACATTTAGAGTCGTAGTAATGTCGATGATAATCGCAGACATTAAGAAACTCAATACAGAAAAACTCATGAGGATGGCACTGATTCACGATTTAGGAGAAGCGATAATCGGTGACTGGGATGCATTGCAGACAAAACTTGACGGTAAGGTTGAAGAAAAACAACGAAAAGAAGATGAAGCACTGAGAAGAATATTGGCATTTCTGCCCAAAGGATTGGAAGAGAAATATACCAAGGTGTGGGAGGAGCTCATCGAAGGACAAACAAAAGAAAGCAAATTGTCCAAGCAAGTTGATAGGTTGGAACTTATGCTTCAAGCTCTTGAATATGAAAAGGGAGGATATAATAAGGAAAAATTCGAAGCATTCTGGGGAGCTAAGAAAAGTATAAAAGACAATGAGCTTTTGAAATTCGTTGAACTTCTAGAAAAAGAGAGAGAATTACAATAAATATCTGAACATCATCAGGATCGCGTCACCATAATAAAATGTGAACAGTAAAGCCAATGGAAATGCGGGAATAAAACGGACTCCTTCCTTTATCCAGATATGCTTCTTGCCTGAGTATTTTATCTTTCTCACCTCGCTTGCTGTCACTCCTTCCCACAGTTTTGACGAAAGGAGAATGTCACCTTCACGCAGCTTCCTTACAGGAATTCTTTTTCTGAAACCGACATTTTCAACTGCCCGCGCAAATTTCCAAATCATGAAAATCAAAGTCGTCCCTAGTATAGGCATAACTGAACTGATAAGCACCATATTGACAGTTGGTTTCACACCTAGCCTCGAATACAACATCCAATTCACAGAAGCAAAAAAAACAAGAAGGACGACAGATATGACAAAAAATATTCTGCTGCTTGCTTTCACATCCTTTTTGAAAGCAAAGATTACTTTCCTGTTCATTATAGTGATAACCGTTGCGTAAACAAGCATGTATACAGTTCCGATAAGGAACAGATTTGCAACATAGGTGAAAGGGAATGGGAATATCAATCCGAACTTGGCAAAAGTGGAAATGGAACCAAGCTCAGAAACGCTAGGTAAAAGAAAACCAATAGCTGCAAGCAACTTGGCGTCAGCGCCGCCCCACTGACCAAGGCGGTAAAGGATAAATCCGAAAGCAAATAGTAAAGATCCTGCAACGATGCTATTTATTAGTATCCATGGATTTTGTGCCAAAAACGACTGCGCACCATAAATAGCCAAGCCTATGATAGACATGATGTAAGGTATCTTGTCAGGGACTTCAGTTGTCTTCAAATCCCAAACTGCAGCAATCGACGACCCTACAAGCGCAACTGCAAACGCAAGGGATTGATACATAATATATATTTCTCGAGTTCGCAATTAAAAAATAATGAACGAAATAAGTTTTGAAGATTTCCAGAAAATCGACATCAGGGTCGGGAAGATAATAAGGGTGGAGGACTTCCCAACTGCAAAAAAACCGGCTTACAGGCTCGAAATAGATTTTGGAGAATTAGGAACGAAAAAATCAAGTGCCCAGATAACGAAGCTTTACAAGAAAGAGGACTTGCTGAACCGTCAGATAGTGGCAGTTACAAATTTTCCGCCAAAACATATTGCCAACTTTATATCTGAAGTGTTAGTGCTAGGTGTTGTAAAGGAAAACGACGAGGTAATTTTGTTAGAGCCGGAAAGAGAGTCTCCATTGGGATATAAAATCGCTTAGATTACCTATATTTCTTAAAACCAATGCTTTTCGCAATCTCCCTGAAACATCGCCTGCAATAATATAAATCATATTTCCTTATCAGGCCATGCGTTGTATTACATCGCCTGCAAACACGAGTTCCCAGTCCGTGTTTCTTCTTTTTGACTATCTTATCCTTGCCTACCATTTCAACCGCCGCTTTCCCCGAAAATCTCCAATAAGTTATCGGCGATGAATTCATCTTCCACATTGAAAAACTGGAACTCTATCATCTTTTTTACTGCATGGGAATAGACCTTATTGAAGTTGTTTTCCATTTCTGCTTTTTTCAATATGATGCCTGAAAACTTGTTCGTAGCATCCATAAATTCGGTAAACCTTCTTACATCGCTCCCTCTTATAACATTCTCCATTTCCATAAACTCCCTGTCCGCTACTCCTCTGTTAATGCTCTTCAAATAATCAACTCCGATAAATTAAATCTGTTTTATAATTATTTCAATGTGTTATCTCGACACCGAGAGTATTTTTTGCCCATTCCATCGATTCTTGCTTGGTTATTTTGTGAGTTCTAGGCACTTTCCTGCTCTGCACTTTCCTCCTGCTTATCCTGAAACCGGGCCTGTTCAAGGTTACAGCAACGTCAAAGCCCATCATACCTATCTCATGACTGTATTTTATTCCTGGCATCTCTATGTATTCTTTCACACCAAATGTAAAGTTCCCCTCATTGTCAAAACTTGAGCCTTTTAGCGTGTTATCGACCCCTGCCAAAGCCAGTTTCAAAAATTCCATAGCGCCTTCTCCTCTCAAAGTTATCATGACCCCGACTGGTTTCCCTTTGGCCATGCCGAAAGTGTTTCTTCTCTTGGAAAGCGTTACAACAGGTTTCTTTCCCTGTGTCAGCATATCCAAGAGCTTCTTGGCTTTTTCTATCTGGTCTTCATCACCGCCGCATCCTATGTTCACTGTTACTTTTTTGAGCCTTACTTCACGCATCTTATTTTCTGCCATTAATGCTCACCCTAAAGTTGTATCTCAGGATCTTTTTCGCCTATAACAAAGACGTAATCCTTAATAACTTCCATCTTTTCACCGTTCACATCGCATATGATCTTTGTAGGTTCCTTTGTCTTCGTGACAACGACTTCTTCTATCCTTCCCCAAAGCCCAATGTTTTTGCCCTTTGTAATCATAACAAGATTTCCCTTATCCAGCTTCAGCAGCTTTGTTATCTTCTTGCTCTCAAGCTCAACAACAACAGAGTCGCCTGTATTGTACTTACTGCCTTCGGTTTTGTTCACAAACAAGCTCTTACCATCGTGGAAGTTGAGTTGAAACTTATTCCCCTTCACTGACCTCTTTCCAACTATCTTGAATATCTTCTTTTTTGCATCTTTGGTGCTTGTCTCCATCAATTCCAAGCCGTTCTTGGTCGACACAACTCTATAATTCTTTTTCAGTTTCGGTATAGAGACAACATCCATAAGACCTACGGGATATTTGTGGTCTTTTCTGTGCTTGCCATCCACAAAGATTTCGTGCATCTTTATTATTGACTTTGCTTCCTTAGCATCGTCCGCCAGTTCAAATATGTCCCTTACAACTATTAACATAGGTATGGATTCGAAAGTTTTATGGGGTCCTGGTCGCGGTTTAGTCACCCACTTCGATGCCTTCTTAGATATTTTCCAAAACTTTGGTGCTCTTAGTCTCTTCAGATGCCTCTTCATTGATTTCCACCGCTTTTTCTTTTCAGGGCAGCAACTCTTCTCTTGTCATCCACATTCAGTTTTGTGATTTTTAAGTTTGATGGGTGTATGCCCGCTTGCCTCTCTGTTCCGTCAGTCTTCTTTATTGTCAACCCCTCTACAAAGACTTTGTAGTTTTTCAGGCTAACACGCATCACCTTGCCTGTTCGCTTCTTAAACCTTCCACGCATAACAACGATCTCATCGCCTTTTCTCACAGGAAAGTTTCTCTTGTTGTGTTCTTTTTTCAACTCCTTTGACAAATGTGCAGCAACCATTTTCCTGCGCATGTGTAGCGGAGCTGTTTTCATGAACTTCCTCTGTTTTTTAGGTTTTTTGGATTTTGGTCTTGCCATAATTTAAACCACCATGCTCGCAATCTTCCCTATTGTCGAGTATCTCTCCACAGCTTCTCTGGCAACAGGCCCCTTTATTTGCGTACCGCGCGCTTCGCCTTTCTCATTCACTAGCACAGCCGCATTATCCTCAAACTTGACACGCATGCCGTTCTTTCGGCGGTATTCTGCCTTTTGCCTAATGATAACAGCGTCTACAACCTGCTTCCGGATTTTCACGTCACCCTGTTTGACCGTGGCCTTTATCTCATCACCAACTCCGCCTCTCGGTTTCCTTCGCTTCACACCTTTGTAACCCTTGAATGCTATTATTTCCAATGCCTTTGCCCCTGTATTGTCCGCACATACCAGTCTGCTTCCTTGTGAGAGCCCCTTTCTTATCCTTGCTTTTATTGGTTTCATGAAATCACTTCAGAACTTCGACTATCACAAAGTGCTTTGTCTTGCTTAGCGGTCTGCATTCAGCTAATTTGACCTTGTCGCCAACTTTTACATCCATACAATCGGGCTTATGAACAACTATCCTGCTGTGCCTTCTCTCATAACGTTCGTACTTTGGTATGAAATGGAAGTATTCGCGCTCTATGACCGCAGTACGCTGAGCCTTCGAAGATACGACCTTACCTTCTACTACTTGTCCACGAACTCCAAGAACTCCATGGAAAGGACAGTTTACGTCCTCGCACGATGCTTTTGGCATAGCAACGTCTAGGCCGATGTTCTTCGCTTCCTGTTTTTTCTTTGCCATTTGTTGCACCTAATGTAACCTTACCTTACAATTTTAACGTTTACCATTTTTTAAACTTTTTCTTTATCCGGTCTTCTGGCCTGCCAACGAGCAGATTGCCTTCGACCTCAACTTTAACACTGTTTGGGAGAGTAAATATAAATATGCAGTTTTGCTTTGTGACTGTTCTTTCTTTTGTTATTTTTTTGCCATGCTTCTTCCCTTCGATTTTCAGCATGCTGTAGCTCTCGTCAATGACTTTTCCGGTCAGTTTTTCCAGCGTTTTATCAGTACATTTTTCAAGTTTTACCTTTAGCCCAATAAGTTCGTGGCGCACTATATTCTCCGCTGTAATCGGCATAGTGTTAATTTCGAGAAGATACTATTAAAAGTTGTTCAAGTTTATAATCGCGGAATAACCTGATGCTAAATTATTTCTATTCTGTCTTCGTCGTAGCCGAGTTTCACGAGAATATCCTTCAGTTTCGGTCTGTGATCTCCTTGGAGTTCTATGCGGTCGTCCTTGAAAGTGCCACCGCACGCCAGCTTGGATTTAAGTTTCTTAGAAATATCCTTTCCGCCATCACCTATGCCGCTGATCACGGTTATCTTTTTCCCGAATCTTCGTTTCTCCATGATCACACTTATCTTCTGATCTTCCCGTTCTCTGACTCCGCATGTACAAAGCTCTTTAGGTAATCCGCATTTTGGGCAAATTTCATTCATTTATTCTTTTCCCCTTTTTTTCTTTTAGATAGTTTCGATTCCTTTTTCACAGTAAGTATCCTTGCTATAGTCTTACGTAACTGTTTTATCTTTCCAGGATTTTTCGTTGCGCGACCCATCTTTACGGTGCCAAACTCTTTGCCAATTTCTAATCGCAGTTCAGAAAGTTTTTTGTCAAGCTCTTCGGGCTTCATCTTTCTTATTTCTTGTATCTTCACTTTTCTTCTACCGTTTCCCTTTTCTATTCTTATCTTTTACTTTATAAAAGTTACTCTGTCTCAGTTTTTTCTGCTACCTCGGCTTCTTCAGGTTCACCAATGGTAGGTTTCTTGACCTGCTCCTTTTCCTTTTTCAAAATCCTATCGGCCACAAACTCCTCTGGTGCCTCTTTCATTATTTTCACCTGTACGCCACCTATGCCTGGACGTAGATTGGCCTGAGCGTAGCCTTTGTCAACAAGCTTTTCAGCATAATCGCCCGAATGCGCAATGAAACCGTCGCTGAACTTCTGGAACCTCGACCTCTCAACACCCGCAATCTTACCGCCAACGCGTATCTGCACACCGATTGCGCCAGCTTCCATGATTTTTTCCTTGTAATAGTTGCATACGCGCTTGTAGTTTATACCGCGTTCTAAAGATTTTGCAATGCGGTCAGCCATGATGTTAGCGTTCAAAAACGGACTTTCAACTTCCCTCACATCGATAAGAGGGTTCTCAAAGCCAAACTTCTTTTTTATCTCCTCAGTTATGTCATGTATTCTCCTTCCAGAACGTCCTATAATCAGTCCTGGCCTGTTTGCAAAAACAAGTATCCGCATACCAGTGGGTGTCCGCTGTATAATCGAATGGCTGTAGCCGGCCCTGTCAAACCTCTTCCGCAAAAACGACTGTATCTGAGACTCCTTTATCCCTTCCTTTACAAAAACTTTTTCTATTGCCATTTAATCACTTTTCTCCTAAAACTATTTCTATATGCGACATCTTTGCTCGCTCTCCACGCCTGCCCATCTTCGACCTTGGCCTGTTGAAGGTCCTTCCCTTGTCCGCTTTTATCATATATATGAAAAGCCTTTCTTTGTCAAGGCCTTTGGATGCTGCGTTCGCTTCAGCATTCACCAAAAGTTCCAAAATCTTTTTCACTGTCTTCGTATAGTATTTCTTGTTCAAACTGCGCTTCTCCGCAATCATACCCTCTAAAAGTTTCTTGGATTTCGAAACGCGAGTTTCCCTCAATTTGTTGCATATTATTCTTGAACTCTTCAGGGATATCCTAGCATCAATTGCTTTCGCACTTGCCCTCTTTTTGCTTGCCTTAGCTCCCTTTTCTATCTGCTTCTCCTGCTCTTTTTTATCTGCCTTGGACTTTTCTTTTGGCTTCTCTTTTGCTGTTTTTTCTTTCTTCTCTGCCATCATATCACTTTATTGATACGTGCTTGGACGACCTTGAGGCTCCTACGCCAGGCGCTGAGTGCTTCACAC
>CAYVFQ010000021.1:0-8558 GCA_964451045.1 uncultured archaeon | reverse complement strand
GGTTATGGGAAGTACCTACAAGAGAGATAATATCTACTGGATTCAGTATTACAAGAACGGTAAACCTTACCGTGAATCCACAAAGAGCAAGAAAGAAGCTGATGCCAAGTGCTTATTAAAAAAACGTGAAGGCGAAATCTCAGAGGACAAACTTCCGGGCATTTACTTTGACCGTGTGAAGTTTGACGAACTTGCCGAGGACTTTCTCAGGGATTAACGTATTAATCAGAGAAAGTCACTTGTAAGGGCAAAGAGAAGCACAGGACACCTTAAACGATACTTTGAAGGGTATAGGGTGCCGGAAATCACAAGCCCTAAAATAGAGGCTTACATTGAAAAGCGCCTGTCTGAAGGCGCTGCAAATGCCACAATCAACCGGGAACTATCGGCATTGAAACGCATGTTAAATATCGGAACAAGGCAGACCCCGCCGAAGGTTGACCGCGTGCCTTATATCCCTTTGCTAAAAGAAAACAACGTACGCAAAGGATTCTTTGAACATGCCGAGCTTGTGGCTTTAAGGGATGCCCTGCCGGATTACTTGAAAGGCTTTGTGACATTCGCTTATAAAACAGGTTGGAGAGTGTCAGAGATAGCAGGCTTAACATGGAATCAAGTTGACCTTGATAACGGTATAGTCAGGCTTGAATCAGGCGAGACAAAGAACGATGAGGATAGGACGGTCTATCTTGACGATGAACTTAAAGAAGTGTTCAATCATCTATGGAAAGTCCGAAAGAATCTTTTGCCCTATGTGTTTTTAAATGACAAAGGCACCGATAAAGTAAAGCGTTTTGACAAGTCATGGAAAACAGCCTGTAAAAATGCCAAAATTGGCAAGAGATTATTCCATGATTTCAGACGCACAGCGGTAAGGAATATGGTTAGGTCAGGTATCCCCGAAGGTGTGGCAATGAAAATTTCAGGCCATAAGACACGGTCTGTATTTGAGCGTTATAATATTGTTAATGACCGTGATTTACAGCTTGCAGCACAGAGGCAGGAGCTTTATTTACAGACACAAAAAGACACAATTTCAAGTACAATTCATAATTTCAACGAAAAAAAGGCTAACCATAATGTTGGCTAACCCTTTAATCTTAATATCTTTTATTGGTGCCGAGGGACAGAATTGACCGACCTCGTACACCATGGAGCTTTTAAGCTGTTGGTTTACTTAGAGATAACCCCATTTTAAGAATCGAGGTTAACCTCTGAGTGACCACTCTGAGTGACCCTCGTGTGACCCTCGTGTGACCCCAAGACTCCTGTATTTAAAAATAATTTATTAAATTGGTATGTAATTGTCAATGAATACTTAATCCCACTAATTTATTTGACATTTCAGGTTATGAGTTATAATCATTTTAACTGATTAACGACATCTTTCATTAATATAGTATCTCTTTTATATTGCTGCTGTTCGTCTATTCGGTCTGTCTCAACATCTTCTAATAGCTATAGACTTGAAAAAGTCACGCGTTTCGATAATATTTTGATCTGCAATCGAATATCCAAAAAAGGAGTAAATTTATGGAGTTAAGTTTGATTACTACTGCAATTTCAGGACTATCATTTGCCAAAGATGCCCTATCAAGTCTAATGAAGTTATCAATTGACACAAAATCACTTGCAAAGGTGAACGAAGCATCCGAAAAACTTGGCGCTACCCAAGACATTCTTTATAAAATGCGTGAAGAACTTTTTAAACTACAAGACGAAAATCGATCTCTGAAAGATAAAATCGAAAGTTTGAATAGATGGGACGAACAACTTAATAAATACGAACTGTTTGAGACAGAAGGGGGTGCTGTTGTCTATAAATTTAAGGGAAAACCTCTACACTATGCATGCCCATCCTGCATCGAAAAAAAAGAAGTTCATATACTTCAAGATCGTAGAGTGTTAGCTAGCACATATCAGTGCCCGAATTGCAATGTTTCGTTTCCAGTTAAACCTTCTGGTCCTCCTCGCCCCAGACGGTTAGTAAGGAGTTAAAACATAACCTTCTATTAACAACGCCAGAACAACAAGTAAAAAAACATACCGTATTGCCAAAGTAAAATTTGAAAGGGGAGTCATAAAAACATGGATCAGACAATTTTACCAACCAGACAAAGGACTATGTTTGAAGACGATTATTTAATAAGATCTCTCGGCTCTATAGCTCAAAAGTCTGATGTTGCGCTAACAGAACTTTTAGCAAACTCATGGGATGCAGGGGCATCTATAGTCAAAATTGATATTCCTGATGAAGATGAAGAGCAAAAATTGACAGTAGAAGATGATGGATGCGGAATGACACCAGAGCAATTCAAGCATAGGTGGATGACACTTGGATATAATAGAGTTCGGCACCAAGGTCCCATGTGTGAATTTCCCCCTGAAAGACAAGAGTGGAAAAGGAAAGCTTACGGTAGAAGTGGTGTTGGCAGACATGGAATGTTTTGTTTCGCTGACGAATATAAGGTTAGTACATGGCGTAACGGGAAAGGTGGCGAATTTACATTATGTATTGCGTGTGGTGATGAACCATTCAGTCTAACAAATGAGAGGATCTATGAAGCTCAAGGCCATGGTACGAGGATTGAGGCATATTTAGAACGAAATCGTCCAGATGCAGAACGGATTAGGGATATCCTTTCCGCAAGGTTTTTGCATGATCCTAAATTTAAGGTTCTCGTGAACGGTGAATCAATCCCACTAACTAAACATCCTGGTTTAATAAAAGAAGAAATAATTGAGGTAGGTGATTCAATAAAACTTAAGGCCTTCGTGATTGATTCTATTCAAGCTGCAAGAACCATGCAAAAACAGGGTATAGCTTTTTGGGTGGGAGGTCGATTAGTTGGCGAGCCTACATGGACCCTTGGGCAAAAAACCATAATTGATGGTCGAACTCGTTTTGCAAAGCGCTATACGGTAGTTATCCAGTCCGACGATCTGTTCGATGAGTTATGGCCAGACTGGTCTGGATTTAAGCCTACGGAAAAGGTCGATTTGGTTTTCGATGCTGTAGGAGAATATGTGCAACGAGTTTTTAGAGAGGTATCAGCTGGTCAAATTAAAGACACCAAGGAAGCTGTTTTTCGTGAGCACAGGAAGGATATAGAAAAACTAAAACCTCTTGCCAGAATTGAGCTATCAGAATTTCTTGATAATATGGTTGAGGGGCTCCCGACGTTCCAACCTGAGGTATTATCTCATGCTGTAAAAGCAGCAATTCGACTCGAAAAGACTCGGAGTGGAGAAGCTTTATTAGAAAAATTGAGTAGCCTATCCGAGGAGGACATTGAAGGATTGAACCGTCTTCTAAATGATTGGACTGTAAGAGATGCAATGGCTGTACTTGATGTAATAGACCGTCGCATTGCAGTTATTGAAGCTATTTCAAAATTATCTGTAGAGGATAAAGTTGATGAGTTAAACACGTTGCATCCCCTGGTAACCCAAGCTCGATGGTTATTTGGTCCAGAATTTGATACTCCTGAGTACACATCCAATGTCTCGTTAGTTAATGCTGTTAAACATATTTTTAATATTAAAGACTCCGCAAGAGCATTTGTAAACCCTAAAAATAGACCTGACTTAGTCATTCTGAAAGATTCAACATTAAGTGTTGTGTCAATAGACCGCATGGAGAATGATTCAGGTCTTTCTGTAACTCAAAGCATTTTAATTATTGAGCTTAAAAAAGGAAAGTCAACTATCGGTCGAAAAGAAATGTACCAAGCTAATGGATATGTGACAGATTTTCTTAAGAGTGGATTGCTCGATGGAGATCCTTACGTTAAAGCTTTCGTTGTTGGTTACAAAATCGGGGATAGGATAGATCCAGTTAGTACAATCGGTAGTCCGGAACGCGGTAAAATACAAGCTGCAACATATGGACAACTTGTAAGGACGGCTGAAAAAAGGATGTTCAACCTCAGACAACGTTTGAGCGACAGATATGACGACATTTCTGGAGGTGAGCTTTTGAATAAAGTGCTTAAAGAACCTGAGCAATTAACACTTTTGTGATAAATGCTTTAAGAAGTGACTCATTGCTTCACGTCTTTTAAGCGACATCAATATAGATAACAGTAATCGTTTATCCATAGGTTTGTGGAAAGGATAGTACATGATATTCTAAATACGAGTTATTGGTAAGTTCTTTTCATTTCGACAATCAGAGAACAGCCTAACCAATTAAATTTGCTATAGTTATATACAACTCAATCCCGCCAGTTCTTTGCGAATCTTTTCGCCTGCCGCCTCAATTCCATTTGAAATGTTGATATAGATAATGCCAGCCAAATCAGAAGGAATCTCAAGATTTCCTTTATGAAGCAGAATCACTCGTCCACTTCTCCTTCCAAAACGCCCAACAAAAACGCCCAGTTCAAAAATCACATTTTGCCGCGCGCGCTCTCTTTGCTCTTCTTCAGGAAGCCCACCAATATCATCAGGAGTCAATAGTACAAATGCGACATCGATATTCTCGGAGCATTCTTCGAATTTTTCGATGACCGTTCGCCCTTTGGAAGGTTGTTGGTGCAAGATAACGGGCTCCAGTAATTTCAAGGTGTTTTGTAGGTAGTCTTTCAACTCCAACTTAGCTGCATCATCACGCCCATGAACGATGAAACTTCTCAGAGAATCCATTGTTTTTGTCTCCCTTCTATCTGATTTTCTTGTAACAAGCCGAGTATCAAAAACTTGTCGATCCATTGTTGCAAGCACACATTTAATCCAGCGGTCATCGTCTTTGAACTCAAGCAGATCATCTGCATTACAACTCACGAGATCACCCAATATGCCAGCTCTCCGTGCCTCATAAAGAAGCTTTTTGAACGCAATCCTGGGGCCATTGCTGGGAACTTTATGCGGAGAGGCAAGATATATAAGGTCACCTACTGTACAAGCCTGGAACTCATCTACGTAGCTTGAGAAATACGCCTCGTTTATTATGTAATGTAGACGGTTAATAATAGTTGGATGTTGGTCCTCTTCAAATAGTAACGGCGCAACATACGAAACCACAAATGCCCTTTCCTCAAGGTCGTCTGGGATTCGTTCCCAGCGAAGCTCGAAGTCTTTGGGGAGAATAAACTTTGTGCCTTCGGCAATTGTAGATATGGTGTACCTTTCTTCAAGACAACGCATCCAATCATTCCTAATGTCTATTGTTGCGCTTCGGTAACGAGTGCGGAAAGGTGGCAAGCCTTTCAAATCAGTCTTTTTGTACTCTTGATGCTGTGGCGATTTTTTATCGTATTGAGTCAGCTTTTTAAAAACAAACTCTTCTATGTTTGCTGCGGCTCCAACGAGCCAAATTATACCGAGATGGAATAATGGTCGTAGATCGAGGACTATTCGACGGCACAAACGAGTCTCAAAAAAAGATGCAGCTGGAATAAGAATTTCATCAGTATCCAGAAGAGCAATCCTCGTAGCAATCCATGCTTCTTGGGCTACTTCATTCTCATATAGAGATGCTTGTTTTAGTTGGAGGAACTGCACATCGAAAAAGTGAAGAAAAGCAGATTTACGTTGAATATTACGTATTAGCTTACTCTCCACTTTAGGAATCCCCAAACAAGCTCAACTGCCTTACTTTAGTTACCGCTTTATAGTATTTAAAGATGTCGGAAAGTGAGCCATCCAAGGAAATAACGCCCCAAGCCTGAAGTTCGTCAACATATTCATTGGGTATTCCTTGGAGCAAGAATATTTTCTTTCCTTGTGCAAAGGCGACAGCTATTTCCGCAAAGGTATTGGGACCTATATAATCGTGAATACCATGTTTATCCCTGTTTACAGCAATAACGGCTACCGTCTCGGGTGACCGGATTCTCTTAAGGTGTTGAAAAGACACTCGACGTTTGAAATCCGCAAAATCGTCTATAGAAAGTGCAGCGGTATATTGATTCTCAGCCTCAGGCACTATAGATGGAATACCATTCTCTCTAAGTAAATTCTGGATTTTCAACATATCACCATAAAAGCTCATGCTTCCACAGATGACGATTCTCTGCTTGAACCGTCTTTTGGAAATCATGGTTTTAGATGTTCTTGTATTGTCCATGCAATAAATCCTGTTCAAGTTCTCCCAGCGAGCTGTCAACATGAGTATGGAGCAGTTCCGGTCGGAATGTACCGGAGTGAATCTGCTTAGCAATTTGATCAGCTGAACTAATGTGTGAGTCAGGAATAACCAACGGCAAATCTACTGGCCGATCACTGAAATAAACCGGTTTCCCTGCCTGAATAACGCGCCCAATCTCATAGCAGGTGGTGCGACCGACATATCCATTTGGAACCACGGTGAACACAAAGTCCGCCCTCAGTATCCTGTGAAGCGCTACAATTTGGACCATCTCGTCAGCCCATTCAATCTCGTCCGACTCAAACCGTACGAAAGGAATAGCATGTTTCACAATCTTGGCGCCTTTCGGTGTCGTTACTACAAGCCCTACTGCTTCAAATGCGGTTAGAGATTCAAGAACAGCGTTATAGTGCTGTCTGAAGCTCCCAATAAGCGCAACACTTGAAACTTTGTTGCCCATAAGCTAATTTACCTTTTAATTTCAACCATGTTTTAGTTACATTTTGGCCTCAAGATATTTATTATACAACATAAATTTTGGGCAATTGTCAAATCATCTTCATCAATCTATATATTTTGAATCGGATTGGAAAAGACCAAATTATTGTGACATTAAAATCTGAGGCCTTATGAATCATTCAGGATTTGAAGTTCGCCCCCTAACCCTGTCAGAATCATCGATTTCTATCTCGTAAAAAAGATCGCCACCTCATTCTATTCCATAGACTTATTTTTCTATTATGATACCTTTCTATAATAAAGCTGACTGATGTTCGCTGGTATGTTGGCCTCTTCTATTGTTTCAAAACATTTAATATCTGCACTCTCTGCCATTTCTTTCCAGTCTTAGTCCTAATACCTTCTTCATTAAGTTTGTCAGCAATAGCCTGCAGAGTCATGCCTTTAAGACCGCCTTTCCGTTTACATCTCATGAGCTTGATCCTTCTAACAATCTCTTGCTCATGGGCTGAATCCTCACCATAACGCTTTCTGCCTTCACATTTTCCTTTCTCATCCCTTACCTTCTCACGAGCTTTACGCAGTTTTCTGACAATCAGGCTTTTGTATTCTATACTGCTTTTAAGTTGACAATCTGAAAACAATTACGCCTTAGAAACCGGAGGTTTCAAGAAATGCTTGATGGGTGAGGAAGGGCTGGCTGAGAATGTGCTTTGAATTTTTAAAACAACGATAGAGATTTAGTCAATTAACAGGTACTTATATTCAGGCTTCTCCTTTTCGGATATTTCAGGTAAATCCCAATGCTCTTTCAAACCTTCGACATTAATTTGCTTGAACTGATCTTCAGTGATATTGAAGTGTTTTATAACTAAATTCCTACCTTCATCAAGACTCCTTCCGGTTAATCCTGAAATATCATCTGCGATTGTTGTATGGTCACAGATTTTCTTTTTCCAAGCAAATTCCAGCTTCTCCTTAGTTTCTTTGTTTATATTACCTGAAGCTGGCAATCGTTTATTGAGTTGAAATTGTTTAATAGCCTTCTCTGTATTTTCTCCTAATCTACCGTCAACAGTACCAATATTATACCCTAAGCCTTTGAGTTGCTTCTGTATATTAAATATGTCTTTAGGAGTTAAAACCATTAAATCCGTTTTCCTGATGTCTCCTTTATGCTTTGATTTAAGCCTTTTTAGAGAATCTTTTACAGATTTCTTATAAGCGAGGTCATCCGTTTGCGTAGGTTGTTCGGAAGATTTCAAAAAAATACTTCCAAATATCATTAATACAGTCATTATTGCTATAATCAGAATTGCTGTGGTAAAACATCCAGACTGTTTTTTAGCGACACCATCAGAGCTTTTTTTAAAAACCCTTTTCCGACAACCTGAACAGATGGAAGCCCTATCATCAAGCTCAGTAAAACAATAAGGACATTTCTTCATAATATCATTTCGCTTCTAATTCTAAAGACATCATTCAGAATCTTCATTCCTGACAATAGCTGTTAAGGCTGATGCTAATAATCCGGTCGGAACAGCCACAACTCCTATACCCAAGATTGCAATGATTGAAGTGAATATTTTTCCACCAACAGTTATCGGATAAACATCCCCATAGCCAACAGTTGTTAACGTTACGACAGCCCACCATAGACAGTGAAAGATCGAATTGAACTGTTCGGGTTGGACAGAGTTCTCACAATAATAAATTCCAACTGATGCAATATATATAAGAAATCCTGTAGCAATAAAAAACAGGACTAACTCTTCTTTGACCTTTACAAAAGCTCCCCTAAATCTCCGTAATGCATTGCTGTACCTAAACAGTTTAAATGCTCTGAATAACCTAAATAATCTAAATACTCTTATTGAACGTAGATCAATACCACTGGCAACATAAAATGGTAGAATTGCAAAGAGATCAATCAGCCCAAAGAAGCTAAAAATAAACTTTAGCTTTCTATCGGCAACCAGTATCCTCAAAAAATATTCTATTGTAAATA
>CAYVFQ010000020.1:0-8824 GCA_964451045.1 uncultured archaeon | reverse complement strand
TATGCATGCGCCTGGCCTTCTTGGCAGACTGTTTATGTATTGCCAAAGCTCCTTGGACATGTAAGTCTGCATGACGCTATGTAATGCTTCCAAATCGTCTCTGCTTGTCAGTCTATGTGCAAAAACGATGTCGCACTGGGAGAGTATATCCTGGTGTACCTTGTTGGGCATCTGCGTTATAACAGCCAAGCTTACGCCTGGCTCACGCCCCTGCTTTGCTATAGTCGTTAGTGGGATTGTAGACACTGTCGGATTGTCAGCAGGTGCGAAGTTGTGCGCTTCGTCTATGATCAGCCACACCATCGGAAAGCTCTTCTTCATGAACTCCTCCCCCTTTTCGCCAAAAACCATATCGACATCAACGTCTCCTGTCACTTTTGCAATTTCCTCCTCCTTTCTTGCAAGAAGCCTGCGATTGTAAAGTTTTCTGGCTATAATTGCCACAATCAGGTTTCTGACGCTCCACGCCTCTGTTGCCCTTAGATGCGACACATCCACAACTGTGATACCGCCTGAGAAAACGATATCATCTATATTTGTCCCTTCTGTTCCGAATACTCCCCATTTCGCAGCAATACCAAGCATATTTACCAGCGCGTCCTTCACGTCTTCTGTTATCTCCGCGTCGTCCCTTATCTTCGATATCATGTCATCTGTGGTGAACAATACACTTTTTTCAGAAAGCTCATTGACCGTTTTCTCAAGTGCTACACCCACAGGTTCGGTTGGCTTAAGGTCGAATGCCAGTCGCCATTCTTCCGCAGAGAATTCATGAGGCGCTATCGTAATGCCTCCATCAATCGGTATGTCTGCTTCTTCGAATTCATCCACCTGAGATTGAGGCACGTATATCTTTACGTCATTTGTCGACTTTGGTTCAAGTTCCCATTTTGCAAGCAAGTCTCTTTGTTCTTCATTGGAGTTCTTAAGACTCCAGAAAATCCCCATAGTGTCGATAAATACTATTGACAAATTCTTCCTATACTCACTAGGCAATTTTACCATCTCTTCTGATATGACAGCCGCGTCGTAGCTTTTGCCACTCCCCCGCTTTCCTGTAATCAGCATAATATGCGGATTAAGGAAGTCTAAAAGCACTCGAGTCGTAAGGTGGGCATCCTCACCTGTCCCTACGATATGTTTACCTACAAAGCCTGCTGCGACATTTCCATGGCTGCTTAGGTCTTTCCTGCTTCGGCCAACGACAGTTTCATAAACCATATAGAATAAAAATGGTATTCATTCAAAATAAAATCCAACGATTTAAAGAAGTTTGAGCTTTTTCATTTCATTTGACATGGACTTTATGGAGCTTTCGAGAAAATGTTCGTATGTTGGTTCGACTATGTGTATTGCATACATTATAATTTCGCCGAGGTCGTCGTGATTTATAACCACGTTCATCGCACCTTCCATCCCATCTGAAACGCTTATAGTGAGGCCATCAGGGACAAGACCGCCAACAGAACTGTCTATGAAATTCAAGATTCTCCTTGACATCATATAATATATACTACCAAAGTTATCGAACGACTGATATTTAGTTTGCCTTAGGAGTTTGTAATATTCCAGTATATCTTGGCTGTCTGCACTGCCCTCAAAAAAGTCTGACAAATAGTTGGCTATTTTGGTAGTGTTGACTTTTCTTATTGAATCATTGAAAGCTTTGACTATGTCCGGATGCTTTTTTGCAATTATGATGTCGACTGCGGCTTCTATGAAAGGATGTGCAAACTGCTCATAGTAAGCTGGTATTCCGAACTTCTCCACATCCTTTATCTTTTTGATTAATAGTTGACAGTTCTTGATCACATATCCTTTCTTGAACTTTCCAAATCTTTTATGAGCGTAAAAGTCAAGACCGGTCGGTATTTCGTCGTGTAGCATCATCCCTATTCCTAGTTTAACCATGCTAGGGTCAACTTGCTCCAAGTAGTTTTTGAACTCTTGTCCCTTTTTATGCAACTCAATTGAATCCAGAGTTGTACCAAACATATGAATGTCTGGTATTGTGCTTCCTACGACTATTAATGGATTCTTGCCTGCGACCTTTGTAGCTGCATAAGTGTGCGCCAGAAAGAACATATTAATTAATTTTGTACTTCTAACCAAATAATATTGTAGAGGGGGCGTGGTCTAGTTTGGTTAGGATTCCACCCTGGGGTGGTGGCGATCGCGAGTTCAAATCTCGCCGCTCCCATTAAAATTAAATATAGTGTGTACTAACTAGTTTTAATCACGAAGGGGTCGTCGTCTAGTTTGGTCTAGGATCCGAGCTTTGGGAGCTCGTGGCCTGGGTTCAAATCCCAGCGACCCCATTTTTCTTTTTCTAAACGAAATATTATTTAATGAAAACTAAGAGGAAAGCGATAATAGAACCTAAAAGGAGAACACCTATTGCTGCAAAAGCTGATGTCATAGTTGTTGGTGGCGGGCCATCAGGGTTTGCGGCAGCCTTGGCGGCAGCGCGCAACAAAGCAAAGGTAATATTGATTGAGCAATATGGTTTTCTAGGAGGTATGGCAACTGCTGGTGGCATTAGTCTATTCATGCCGACTGATACGGTGAAAGGCATTTACAAGGAGATTGTGAAAGAACTTGAAAAACTGGGGGCAGCCTATCCCTCCACACCGTATCCAGATATTTTGGAGTACATTGTAAAAACTGGCAGGATGAAGACAATCCCAGAATATATTGGAAATATGATCAAAGACGGAACAATAAGTAGAATCTGGCTGAAAGGAGGCGGACTGCAGTTCAATCCAATAGTTTTAAAATACGTTATGCTTCGCATGCTGATTGAAAAAGGAGTTAAAATTAGATTTCATAGCTTCGTTTCCGATGTAATAAAGGAAGGGAATAAAATAAGAGGTGTAATAGTAGAAAGTAAATCAGGTAGGCAAGCCATCATGGGAAAAATAATTATAGATGCAACCGGAGATGGTGACGTAGCCTTTTTAGCAGGTGCTAAATATTCTAAGGGTAAGAAACCGAACGGGAAGATGCAGCCTATGACAATGATGTTTTCTTTGCAAAAAACAACGAAAAAAGTGAACCCTGTGCTGCCAAAGGGATGCAAGAAATACAAAAAAGAGAATGAGCTTCCGCATAGGAAGATTATCTTAACAATGTCGCCTACTGGCAGGGTTCTAGTAAATATGACAAGAGTAGATGGTGACGGGACCAAGGTTGATGACCTTACAAAGGCTGAGATAGAAGGATTGAAGCAGGTCTTTTCAGTGGCATATCATCTGCAAACTCATGGCTTTGAGGAGTTTGACCTTGTTGATGCGGCCCCACAAATAGGAGTCAGAGAGACCAGACAAATTTTAGGAGGCTATGTCCTTAAATTAGAGGATTTGATAAAAGGAAGGGAATTTGAAGACGTCATTGCAGTTGGCGATTACGTCATAGATCTTCATGAATCTAAAGGAAAGGGGTTCGAGCAATATGCGATACCGAAATACCACATACCATATAGATGCCTGTTACCAAAAACCCTTGACAAGATTATAGTTGTAGGTAGATGCATATCAGCTGTACATGAAGCAATGTCATCCCTCCGCATAATGCCTATATGCATGGCCATCGGTGAGGCGGGCGGTACGGCAGCTGCGATTGTATCGAAGAAAAGGCAGAGTCCCAGAAAAATCAATGTGAAGTCTTTACAAAGGACATTAAGGAGAAACGGCGCGTTCCTCGAAAAGTAATTAATCCGCAAGTTACTAAATCTAATTATGTCTAAGAAAGACGATATCGAAAATGTCTATTTCATTGTCAGAGATTGGGTAACAAGACAAGTAGGGGCATTCATATTCGTAGCAGTTGTCTGGTATCTCGGTTCGATAAATGCTGCTCAAACTATTATACTTGGAATCTCTGTCTTCATAATCTCTCTCGCAATAACAAAATATTTTAACCGTCCTCTAGAGAAAATTTCCAGAAAAATAACGAGAAAACTGGACCAAAACAAGAGAGTTAAGAATTTTATTATCAAGTATTTCTAGGTCATATTAATTGCTGTTATGAAGCAAACGAAACGGGCAAGAGGCAGGAAGCCAGAATACCAACTAAAAATCGCAAAGGAAAGAATAGAGATTCTGTTGGATCTGGCTGAAAAGGAATTTAGAAAACATCCGGCACGCAGCCAAAGGTATGTAGAACTTGCCAGAAAAATCGGCACACGTTACAATGTCCGGCTGACAAAAGTGCAAAAGCGCAAGTTCTGCAAGAACTGTAACACTGTGCTAAAACCGGGTGTGACCTTTGAACAGAGAACACATAACGGAAAAATAATTATAAAATGCAGAAAGTGTAATAAGATTTATAGGTACCCGTTCAAGAAACGAAAGAAGTGAAATTTGATGGCCAATTGGTATATCTATATCGGACTGGCAACCATAGTAGTCGCCGCTTTTTCCCTTTTCTACATTTTCCACAGCTTGGAGACCTTCTCAACACAATGCAAGGCCAACCCTGAGTTCTCGCCCATATGTAACAAGTTCAACGGGTTCACTGCGTCCATGCTTATAATATTGCTTATCGTAGGAGGGTTCGTAGTGACAATAACAGCCACAGCATACATATTGTTGTCAGCGTCTTAGCCCAAACGTATTCTTAAATACCATAAATTAATAAAAGTTAATAACGTAAGGTATTGGTATACTTTGGTGAAAATATGGTAACTGTAAGGGATGTCGATGCAAAAAAGCTCATACCGATTGTAAAGGAAGAGCTCAAGAAAATAGAAGAAATACAGCCACCGACGTGGGCAGCATACGCAAAAAGTGGCGTAAACAGGCAAAGGCCGCCTGAACAGCCTGATTTCTGGTACATTCGCGCAGCAAGTGTGCTCAGAAGGGTTTATTTGGATGGTCCAATCGGTGCTGAGAAACTAAAAACTTACTATGGTGGCAGAAAAAGGAGAAAAACCAAGCCTGCAAGGGCTAGAAAAGGATCAGGATCAGTTATCCGTAAGCTTCTACAGCAGCTGGAAAGCGCGGGTTTTGTTAAGGGAAACAAAAAATACAAAGGCAGAAAGATAACGCCTAAAGGTCAGAAATTTTTAGACAATCTCGCTTACAAAGTTTCCAAGTCTTAGGTGACGATTATGGCAAATGGTGATATGGGAAGGCTCACGCCTGCTGAAATGCAAAAACTTGAAGAAACGAAAAAAACTATTTTGCAGAATATACTGACAAAGAAGGCAAGGGAGAGACTGAACAGGGTGAGACTTGTGAAAGCTGATCTCGCAACTCAGATCGAGCTGTATCTGATACAGGTATACCAAGCTGGAAAGATACAAACGCGACTGACAGATGAGCAGCTAAAAGACATACTGGAGATGTTGAGTTCAGGAAAGAAGTTTAATATAATTAAAAAGTAGATAAAGAGGTACAAACATGTCAAAAAAGAGAAAAGTGGGATCAGCAGGAAGATATGGGCCCAGATATGGTAAAAGAATCAAAAAACTTGTCAGCGACGTCGAGAAGGTCAAAAGAAGCAGACATGTGTGTCCAAAGTGCGGAATGAGGTACGTTGTCCGAGAATCTGCTGGCATCTGGAAATGCAAGAAATGCAACGCGAAGTTCGCAGGCATGGCTTACAGACCAAAAGCAGAGAAATGATTTATAAAGCGGCAAGGAAAATAGTGATTGTATGTACAAGTGCATAAAATGCAAAAAGGTCATCCCGAATATAGAAGGCACTATAAGATGCCCATATTGCGGAGCGCGCGTTTTGGCAAAGATGAGACCCGAAACCGTCAAAAGAGTCCGTGCTAGATAATTTAAATCCTAAAAAAATCAATTCTTAGCATGCACGAGGCAAGCCTTAGGTTTGAGTGTGAAAAACCAGAGATGGTCAAGGCCAGTTTGGAGCCTGACATAAAGAATACGAAAGATTCGAAAACGGAACTGACCACAGGCGATGGCTTCATAGAAATAAAAGTAAAGAATAAGAGGTTAAGCCATCTAAAAGCGATTATAAATTCATACATCTCAATAATTTCAATGTTAAACGAGGTTGAAAAACATGGCAAAGAAGGATGAGAAAACAGAAGAGAAACCGACAGACCCGAACGCATTGGTTGCGCAGTTCCAGATCATGCAGCAACAACTGCAGAGTGTGCTCATACAGAAAGAGAGCTTGAGCATGAGCGTAATGGAAATAGATCGGGCGCTTGAAGAACTTGGCAAAACTAAGGAAGAGAAGGCATACAAAATAACAGGTACCGTTATGGTCAAAAAATCTGTGGAAGATTTGAAAAAGGATCTGGCCGATTCCAAAGAAGCAGTTGAGATACGACTAAAGAGCCTTGAGAAAACTGAAAAGAATCTGACTAATAGGCTTAAGGATCTTCAGGAAAAACTAAAGGAAATAATCAAATAATTGTGTATGAAATATGATCCAAAGAGGAATGATAGCTATGGCAGGCAAAAAAATAAACTTGTCACCTATATGCGACATGCTTGAACAAATAGTTAATGATAGGACTGTTCCTAGGAACATTAGGTCAGTGGCGGAAGAGTCTAAAGCAGCATTGGAAAGTGACGGTGCTGAAGAACTCAAGATAAGTACTGCTATAACAAATCTCGATGAAGTTATAAATGACCCGAACATGCCCATGTACACGCGAACTCAGATATGGAACGTAGTCAGCATGCTTGAACAGCTAAGAAGGAACCTATAAAGCGATTTAATTTATTTAAGTTTAAAACCCGACCTATTATACAGAACTGTTTTGTTGGCGATAAGATGACAAAAGAAGAGGAACTGGTAGAAGAGAAAGTTCCTGAAGAGCACATAAACGAGTGGATTGAACTCGACAACTCTGCTTTCAAAGAAGACACAAATGTCAGGGTTCGCATTGAGACGTTGCAGAACTTTGGTGACACTGACAGGATACAATATCTGATTCGCGACGGCAACATAGTATTTCTTAGAATAAAAGATTTGAGGCAGAGAGATCTGACTGAACTAAAAAGATCCGTTGACAAGCTGAAAAAGACCTGCACGGCAATGGATGGAGACATTATAGGGGTTGACGAAGACTTCTTGATTCTGACTCCAAACACCGCAAGGATATTCAGAGGATAATCAATCTAATAATCTGAACTTATGATTTTTAACTTTGTTTTAGGTGTAACCTTCATTTTATAGTATCCAGAATAAGTTTTGTACATCTTCATATAATCGGCATCGTGTCACTTAACCACTTTTCCTAGCTGTTCGAATTTCGCTTTGCTTTCCACCAGATTCCAGACTGCGCTGCATAATTCCTTTATCGGTACGCGAACCTGCTTTGTTGTGTCTCTGTCTCTGAGCGTTACTGTAGCATCTTCAAGCGTTTGATGATCTATAGTCGCACAATACGGCACACCTATTTCATCCATCCTCGCATATCTCTTGCCTATACTGCCTGTTTCATCATAGAAAATTTCATACATCTGCCACAAGCATTCACATACTTCCTTGGCCTTTTTTGGTAGATCATCTTTTCTCAACAGTGGCATAACTGCTACTGTATATGGCGCAATCCGTGGTGGAAAAGCGAACCAGTTCCATCCGCGCTTCTTGTCCTCGCGGAAGCAATGTAGCAGAATACCGGCAAAGGTACGCTCCAAGCCGAAAGACGGTTCCACCACATGGGGAATGACTTTTCGTCCATCCTCCGTTATTACTGACAGCTTTGTTTTGCTGTATTTGGAGTGCTTGCTCAAATCATAATCGCCACGATACGAATTGCCTACGGTTTCCTTCCAGCCAAAATCGAACTTTATTTCCAAGTCAAAATTTCCTTTGCTATAATGGGGAGTTTCTTCGGGCAACATGTGCCTGTGTCTAAGTGCATCTGCCGGTATACCAAGGCTTTGATAGAATTGCATCTGCTTTGCCATAAAGTACGCAAGGAATTTGTTTGGTATGAGTTTCTTATTCAAGGCTTCTTTGGCTGTCAATTTTCTGACCTTGTCACTCCCTTTCTGCTGCTCTTTCTGATCCAGAAAATTCAGATTAACTTTTTCAACGGAACCAAAATCTTCGCATGCTCCCGGATTTTTCGGGTCTACGAACATCTCTATCTCGAACTGGTTGAATTCCCTAACGCGCACAATGAAGTGCCTTGGAGATATTTCATTTCTAAAAGAATGGCCAATCTGCGCTATACCAAAAGGCAGCTTTGCCCGCGAGGATTTAAAAACACGATTAAAAGCAGTGAATATGTTTTGTGCCGTTTCAGGTCTCAGATAAGCGGGCTGGTCGCCCACTGCACTCACGTCTGTTTTCAGCATGAGGTTGAATACACGTACATCGCCAAGTTCGCCGCTACACAACGGACATTTTATCCTCTTTTCGCTGATTATTTTAGTCAGTTCTTTCTCGGATTTTCCTTCAACAAATTTTCCCGTAGCCTCTTCGATTAGATGGTCAGCCCTGTGTATGCCCTTGCACTTCTTACACTGCGTTATCGGGTCAACAAAACTCTCCGTATGCCCACTTGCTTTAAGTACGGATTCTGGCAAGATAGTGCTCCCTGAAAGCTCAACTATGTTGTTATCGCATGAAGTTCCTGTTGTACCATTTTTGACAAAAAACTCTCTCCAATAATTTTCTATTTTCCTTTTGATTAGAACACCAACAGGTCCGTAATCCCAAAAACCTGCCAAAGAGTCATATATCTCAGCCGTAGGGAAGATTATCCCTCGCCTTTTGGAAACTTCAACAACCATCTCCATTTTTCGTTTTTCAACAGTTTTGCCATTCTTCATATAATCACTTGTGATTCACAAAATTAATTATTTCTTTTTTTCAAACCATCCTGAGA